>JAZQPN010000404.1:0-2444 GCA_045628585.1 Bacteroidales bacterium
CTGGCCAATCCATTGCTCACTTTTAAAATAGGACGTGTTTTTCGAATAGTTGAAATTGGCGTAGGCATTGATGGTGAGCTTCTCGTTTTGCCAGACATACGACAGCCACGGACTCACGAAAGGTTTGGTGGAAGCATTCACGCCGAAGCTAAAGAATTCGTTTTTCTGCACTTTCGCGTTGGTCACAATGTTGATGATGCCGTCGGCCTTTGAGCCGTAACGTGCCGAAGGATTGGTGATGACCTCCACGCGGTCGATGCTGTTGGCGGGCAAAGTCTGGAGATAAGTCTTCAGGTTTTCCTCGTTCATGTGCGAAGGCTTGTCGTTAATCCAAACCTCCACGCTTGACGTGCCGCGCAAGGTGACATTGCCTTCCACATCCACCTCAACGCCAGGAGCGTTCTGCAAGGCATCGGAAGCCGTACCCGTCTGAATGCTTGGGTCTTCGGCCACATTATACATCGACTTTTCGCCTTCAACGGCAAAAAGCGGACGTTTCTCCGAAATCACCACTTCGCTCAATCGGGTGGCACCTTCGCTCATCTTCAGTTTGCCCAAATTGACGTTGCCCGTCACTTCAAGCACTTGTTCGAAAGTCTGATAGCCGATGGCGGAAACCTTCAGATTGTAATTGCCTTTCGGGACACTTTGCAAGGCGAAAACGCCTTTGTCGTCGGAAGCCGCTCCGCTCACGAAAACGCTGTCAGTCTGACGGAAAAGACCCACATTAACAAAAGGAATGCCCTTGCCGCTTTTTTCATCGACAATAGTTCCAGAAATTCTATTTTGGGCGAAACCCATAGTGAAAACGCTCATCAAAAGAGCAAGAAAAAACAGTTTTTTCATTATCCGAAAATTTTGATTTGCAAAAGTACGTAAACTAAACTGAAAGACAAGGCAATTATTGCGTTTTGGCAAAACTTTCACTCAACCAAACCGCTTGACTTCCAACCTGCCCTTATTTTTCCAAAAACCGCGCCAAACCCATACGGTTTTTCAAAAAAAACGTATTTTTGCCGCCGTAATTCCAAATAATCTGAAAAATGAAGAAACACATCACAATCATTGCTTTCGCACTGCTATCACTGGCGACGGTTTTCAGCGGATGCAACAAGAACACAGACGACAACCCGACTGATGCAAAAAAACAGTATATGGTGCGATATGATTTGAGCAATGTCCAAGAATTCACCCATCCGTTAACCGGAGAAGTTATCACCTTCACCATCTCGCCATGTTTCAAGGCCAATTTCAGTTACATGGATGCCAATGGCCAAATGGTTGAATTGAATGACGTAACATTACCTTGGTCAAAGGAATTCACCGTTGAAGCTCCTTTCACGGCAAAAATCGAGGGTTCGATGAATTATGTCGAGTCTGAACTGCCAGAAGAAATCACCTATGGCACCCCTGTCGGGATACGTTATAAACGCATCGGAACTGATGCCTTCTCCGGCGACATTGATGGCAATGCCGCTACTACCGACAAGGAAAGGTTCCTTCAACTTATGGAATTGAATCCTGACCGGCTGAAATTCAGCAAAGAGATAAACATTGAGTAAAGATTCAAGTTAAACGAAAAAGAGACACCCGCACGGATGTCTCTTTTTCGTTTTTATCTCAACCACTCATTCAGTTTGTCCTTGATTTCCTTTTGCGTAGCCGCATCGAAATTGGCAATCTTGGTGCCGTGCCCGCCGCCAGACAAGACATAGCGCACAATGTTGTCGCCATTAATGTATTCTTCGCCGATGCCGACATAAAGCCAAGGATCGTAACTGCCATATAAGAACATATATTTCGCGTCGGTATTTCTAAGGAAAGCATCAACCTTTTCGTGCATGGCGGTCGAAAAACTGTCGCCGACAGGCTCAGGGACATACACATATCTCAAATAATCGTCAAGGATGTAATCATCCACGATGAGCAAATCCTCAAGGCCTGCCGTGCAAAAACGGAAATGTCCCAGTTCCATATAGGCTTGAATGTAGTATTGGCAGACTTCATAATTCTGGTCCCAAGCTTCAGGGCCGTCTATATTAATAATGTAGTTGAAGATTTCATCATCCGAAGCATCAAGTGCTGGAATGTCATTGATGTCGTGAGAATACGACCAAAATGCAAACCAGTAATCCATCACATGCAAGTCCCAAAGTTTTTCGGTAGGGATATGAAATTCAATATTTTGCAGAGCGGCAACCGAATCGAATTTGGATACCATAGCATCACGGCGATTCAACAATTCACGCAGAAAAGCTGTCATTTTTGCCCTATCTTCGGGTGTTCCGATGGTTTCGGCAAGTGCTTGGGCAGCACGGTCATCATAGCGCCCGATGCAGAACGGCGAACTGTAAGGCACGGTAACGTCAACATCATTGGGATACCAGGCGCGGTACATGTTGCAAGTCAGGCCGCTTTTGCTGACACCGGTCGAAATCCATTTG
>JAZQPN010000405.1:0-3516 GCA_045628585.1 Bacteroidales bacterium
CGCTATCTGGAATATGAAGTTGGCGACACTTACCGCCGAATGAGAAGCCTTAAAAAGGAATGGCCGATTAATGGTTCAACTTTGAATGAATTGTATGCCTTGAGTTTCTTCCCCGAGCAGAAATCGGACAAAAGTTTTGCCGAAGCCAAGAAGTATTTCTTAGGACGTTTGGAAAAGGAATGGACTGATTTTGACTTCAATATGCGCTCAAAGGCGGCAGTGCTGCTTTTCCGTTCGGGCAACGAAAAGACAGCCAAGCTGATGATTCAGTCGTTCAAGGAATGTGCCCAAAAGGATGAAGCCATCGGCATGTACTGGCCGAAGAAATATTTCTCGTTTGAGTCGCACATTGCCACCCACGCCAACATCATGGCGGCCTTCGCCGAGATTGAAAACGACACCGAGATGCTCGACCAGTTGCGCGTTTGGCTGCTCACCCAGAAACAGACCAACCAATGGGAAAATTCTGCATCGACAGCCGAGGCCGTTTATGCCCTGCTGCTGCGTGGCACCGATTGGCTGAATGACGACAAAGAAGTTACCTTAAAACTTGGCAATCATCGGATTGAAATGGATGGTGCCGTTGCCGGAACAGGCTTCATTCAGCGCCGTTGGAATGCCAATGAGGTCACCGAAGACATGCGCCACCTGACCGTGAACAACCCGACGAAACACTTGGTTTGGGGCGGGCTGTTTCGCCAGTATTTCGTCCCGATTGACGAGGTGAAGAGCGACGAATCGGCCTTCAAGATCAGCCGTGAGCTGTTTGTTGAAAAAACCGATGAAAACGGCAAAAAACTTGTCCCGATTGAAAAACAAGCCTTGAAAGTCGGCGACAAACTGACCGTGAAAATCACTTTCGAGAGCAAGCAGGATATGGAATATGTCTTCGTGAAGGATTTGCGTGCCGCCGGTTTCGAGCCGATTGAGCAAATCTCGCATTACGAACACAACGACCAAATGTCGTATTATCAGACGAACACCGACACCGATATGGAGTTTTTCATCGAGTTCCTGCCCAAAGGCACGCACCAGGTGGAATACAGCATGTTTGTCACTAAGGAAGGCAACCTCAGCAACGGCTATGCCCTCATACAGTGCCTCTATGCGCCTGAGTTCAGTGCCTATTCCAATGGGATGCGGGTGAAAGTGGAATAAGCCGCTATTTTCCTAACAATCCGTTGATTACGACGGATGCGCAGAAAATGCCAAAGGCTGCAGGCATAAACGAAATCGTGCCGACGTTGGAGACTTTGTTCTGTTCGCCTTCCACATTTTTCAGAATAGCCGAATCATCGACAGGTTCGGGAGAGAATACCACGGTGATGCCATCCTGAACGCCAAGGCGATGCAACCGCTTGCGGATGTAAAATGCCAGACGGCAATGGTTCGATTGCGAAATGTCGGCAATCTGAATCTTTTCGGGATGGTATTTTCCGCCTGCACCCATGCAACTCACAATGCGCTGGTTGTTTTGCTTGGCGTAGTAAAGCAGGAAGACCTTGGGCGCCACGGTATCGATGGCATCGACGATGAAATCGTAAGGTTTGGAAACCAGTTCAATGATGGCCTCGTCCTTCATATATTGGTTGATGACCTCCAGTTCCACTTCCGGATTGATGTCGCGGATGCGCTCTGCCATCACTTCGGCTTTCGGGCGGCCAAAAGTGCTTTGGAGAGCCAAAAGCTGCCTGTTTCGGTTGGTAATGCTCACCGTATCGCCATCAACAATGGTCATTTTTCCGATGCCGGCACGCGCCAGCTGTTCGGCAGCGTATGCGCCAACGCCACCCAATCCGACCACCAAAACGTGGCTGTTTTTCAACCTTTCAATGCCTTGCTCCCCAATGAGCAATTGCGTCCTATCTTGCCAGTTTTCCATCTTCGTATGTAACTATTCAAAATTAAATTGCATAAAGCATCTTCTCATTTCGACAGGCTCAATGAGCTGCAAATCAGCTTGCTGAGCTTGTCGAAGCAACGGACTATTATGAAGACTAATTTTGATCATCTACTTAATTTAATTGAAATAATGCGCAAAATTAGCAAAGATTTTTTCGCGCAACGCATTTATCGGCATTTCTAAAAGCGAAGCCGCAGCCTGATAAATATCAACCACATCAATATCAGCCATATCGGTTTCAAAAAACAGCCTGTCAAGTGGAATATTCACTATTGATTTGCAGATTTTCCTGTCGGGATGCAACAAAGCCTCCCCTACCGAAAAACAAAAACCATTTTCGGCTAACTGACTGACATCCTGCTCGGTGCCATTGAATCCGTGCAAAATCCAGGCTTGTTTGGGCTTGTGTTTTTTGCGCAAGGCAATCATCTCGTTGTTGCATTTCACATTATGAAGGATGAGCGGTTTTGAGAAACGTTCCGACAAAACGATTTGACTTTCAAAAACTTCCATTTGTCTGTCGAAACCTGTTTTGTGAAGTCTGTCTAAACCTGCTTCGCCCAATGCAACAACCTTGGACTCTTGCAATCTTTCCTCCAAAAGCCTCAAGGCATTAGCCGAGTCAAAACGCTCATCATCCAAACTCCAAGGATGAATGCCGAAACTGAACAACCCATTATCGGGAGATTTTTCATCCAAATTAAGATTGAAAACGGCATTTTTGATACCCGTTTGTGACTTGTGCGTGTGAATATTTAAAAAAGTGTTCTCCATAACGCCCCAAAATTAGGAAATTTTATATTTTCGCCGAAAATATCAAACCAATGAAACGTATTCTTGTCCTATTTCTGTTATTCATCATGGCAGCAAGTGAGATTTCAGCCCAGACCATACGTCAGAAAGACCGTTGGGGAAAAGAATTGTTTTATGTCGACGGACAGACCATCCTGCAAAAAGACCGCTGGGGAGCCAAACTCTTTTACCTTGACGGACAGACCGTGCGTCAAAAAGACCGTTGGGGCGCACAACTTTACTATTTCGACGGCAACACCGTACGCCAGAAAGACCGCTGGGGCTCGCCACTGATTTACTTCGATGGCAACACCATCCGGATGAAAGACCGTTGGGGCGAACCGCTTTATTATTTGGACGGCAATGTGCTGAAAATCAAAGACCGCTGGGGCGCACCAGTCTATTATTTCGAAGGCATTCCCGAAAAGTGGGTCATTGCAAGCATTATTTTATAGCTTAATCTCTATATTCTCCGGCAAAGTGATGCCGCCACATTCGTGTTCGTGGCAAGTGATGCCTGAGTCGTCGAGAGTGCCGTCAAGATAAGCCTTGACAACATCTTCCACTTTTCCCGAACAACCACGTATTACTTTTATCTGATTGCGGCTCAACACGTTCACGGCACCTTCGCCCATGTTGCCTGCCAGCATGACTTCAACACCTATATTATGCAAGGTTGGCGCAATATTGCTCTTGCAGCCGCAACCGACGGGCGAATCCATGGTTTCAAATTTTTCGGGCTGGCCATCAGCACCGACCGTGCAAATCGTATAGAACTGGCAATGGCCGAAATGACTGTCAATCGTGCCATCATTTTTCGT
>JAZQPN010000406.1:0-4106 GCA_045628585.1 Bacteroidales bacterium
GTTGCGTGCCGCACCGCTTTCCAGAACATCGCGGTCGGCGGTGTATTCGTGCAGGTTCTGTAATTCGCGCTTGTACCAGCGCATGGCAGGATTGAACCATTGCACGATGGTCAGGGCCTCAACGAAAAGCACATCCGCCGTATGATGGTGGTCGCTGTGGCTTTTTTCGTGAATCAGGATGGCGGCATTGTCCTCGCCCTGCGGCAAGAAGATGTAGTTGAAAAACGAGAAACTGATGTGCTCGCGATTCGTGCGGACAATGACATAACGCCCATCGCGCTCCTTCGGCGACTTGACCGCCAACAGCACGATTCTCAGTAGTTTGACAATAAGCATCAAGGCAAAGACAACCACACCTGCCCAATACGCCCAAAACAGAATCTGCCACACATTAATGTGTTTTTGCTGCGGCGTAACCATTACTTCATCAAGCATGATAGGCCCCGCTTCTCCTTTGGGCTGAATGGTCACTTCGTTGAGGGTGAAATAATTCACGAGGTTTTCGGTGATGGCGAATCCGCTTTGCGTGTGATTGCTGAAATTCACCTTAATAAAAGGTAGGGCAAAGGCAAAAACCAGGCTCCCGATCAGGAAAGCACGCATCAGGTTGAAACGGTTTCCCTTGCGGAACAAGAGCCAGTAAGTGCCAAACAAGACCGCTGTCGCCACACTGACAACCAGCACCTTACCGATTAGAAATGTTATTATTGTATCCATAGTTTTGTACTTTTTTGGACAATTAGACTATTTGACTTTTGGACGATTGGAGTTGATTTGATGATTTAATGATTTAAGATTTAAAAATTTAATAATTAGACAATTTGACTTTTAGACTTTCGAAGAACCATAAACTGATAACTGAAAACCGTAAACTGAAAACCAAAAACCAACAAACAGCTATTTCTCCATCGCTTCATCAATGATTTTCTTCAATTCTTCCAACTGCTCCACGCTGAAATTCTCCTTTTTCGTGAAGGCCGACACAAGGTCTAAATAGGAATTGTTGAAATAACGCTCCACGATACTGTTCAAAAAACCGCTTGAATATTCTTCTTTGCTAATCAGCGCCGTATAACGGTTTGCCTTGCAAAACGTTTCGTGCGTTACAAAACCTTTCTTTTCGAGGATTCTCACAATGGTCAGCACCGTGTTGTAGGCCGGTTTCGGTTCGGGAAATGCCGCCACGATTTCGTTGGCAAAACCCTGCCCGATGCTCCAAATCACTTGCATCACCTGTTCTTCTGCTTTCGTTAATTCTTTCATATCGTATTCTATTTTTAATTTCGTTTCGCCAAGGTGCCGTTCGCAAGCTCACTTTGCCTTTGGCTGAATTATGCTGCCCTTTCAGGGCGAAAACGCTGCAAATATATGAATTATTTTAATCGTGTAACTAATTTTTTAGTTTTGTAATAAAATTCTTTGTTTTAAAACGAAACGGAACTTTCACTATCTTTGCTTCGTCAATGCAAAAACGATGGACGGGAAACTTTCTAAAATATTAGAAAATCAATTAGGAATCAATGACATAACAGCCATTAGCGAATATCTTTTATTGCACGGAAACGAGATTGGCAATTTGCTGCAAGGCCTTCAAAACTGCTCGGCAAATTATTTGAAAAATGCAGGTTGGGCCTTGATGCACGTGACAAAAAGAGATGTTTCCGTCATTTTTCCTTATCGCCAAACCTGTTACGAGGCCGTTTTGCAATACCAAGATGAACGCATTTTGCGGAATTTGCTGTTTGTTGCAAACGCCCTGTTCGGCATTTCGACCGATGAGGAAAAACGCGCCCATTTTGAACTTTACGACCGCTGCATCGCCATCGTGACTTCTGAACTATATGCACCGGGCACACGCAGCAATGCGCTTTCCATTTTGGAGCAATTCTGCAAAATTGAACCTGAACTTTCGCAGGAAATCATCATAATCATCAACGCCATAATGGATTACGCCTCGGCGGGACTGAAAAGCAAGGCGCAGAAAGTGCTAAAATCGTTGAATCGGTGAATAAACCTAACGGGAAAAAAAGGCAACTGAAATACGGAAACTGCAAAAACCTGATAAGTGATTTTGACAGAGCCATCAGACAACTTGAAAAAGGCAAGAACGGCACAATCAGATAAATTTAATATCTTTGCGGCATGGAAGCCAATCTGTTGCAGACGAAAATCGGTTTTCTGAAGGGTGTCGGTCCCAAGCGCGCCGAACTGCTTCAGAAGGAACTGAATGTGTATACCTATCAGGATATGCTCAACCAGTTCCCTTTCCGTTACATCGACCGCAGCCAGATTCAGAAAGTGGCACATATCAATGACGACACGGTGTATTACCAGCTCATCGGCACCATTTCGAACCTCAAAATGATTGGCGCACCACGACCGACACGCGCCACCGCCATTTTCAGCGACGATTCGGGCAGCATCGAATTGGTCTGGTTCCGTGGCCTTAAATGGCTGAAAGACAAGTTCAAAATCGGAACTAAATACGTCCTTTTCGGCAAAGCCAGCGAATTTAACCACACCTACAATTTCGTCCACCCTGAAATTGAACCCTACGACCCTAACGACCCGCTGATTGGCGAAGGCCTGCAAGGCGTTTATTTCACGACAGAGAAACTGAAAGACAACGGTTTAGGAACGCGCACCATAGCAAAAATGCAGAAGCTCATCTTGCAACAGGTGTTTGACGTGATTCCCGAGACCTTGCCACAAAGCATCATTCAGCAAGAAAGCCTGATACCAAGAAAATACGCTTACTATCAGATACATCTTCCTGCCAATAACATTGAAATTCAGCAGGCTACGCGCCGACTGAAATATGAGGAACATTTTTTCTTCCAACTGAAAATGCTCCGCAACAAGAAACGCCGCGAAATGTCGACACGAGGCCATGTCTTTGCCACGGTAGGCGATTATTTCAACGAGTTTTACAGCCATCATCTGCCTTTCCCTTTGACCAATGCCCAAAAACGTGTCATCAAGGAAATACGCAAGGATTTGGGTTCAGGACATCAGATGAACCGCTTGCTGCAAGGCGATGTGGGCAGCGGAAAAACCATCGTCGCACTGATGGTCATGCTTCTGGCTTTGGACAACGGCTTTCAAGCTTGCTTGATGGCACCAACAGAAATACTTGCCACACAGCATTTTGCTACTTTACAAGAGCAACTTGAAGGCATGAACATTAACTATGCCTTGCTGACAGGTTCAACAAAAATCGGCGAACGAAGAAAGATTTATGCCGGTCTTGCCGACGGCACAATTCAGTTGGTCGTAGGCACCCATGCCTTGATTGAAAGCAAAGTGGTTTTCAAGAATTTGGGGTTGGCCATCATTGACGAGCAACATCGTTTTGGCGTTGAGCAACGCTCGAAATTCTGGGAAAAGACCGAAATTCCGCCTCACACTCTGGTGATGACCGCCACCCCGATTCCGCGCACCCTTGCCATGACCCAATATGGCGACCTTGACGTGTCGAAAATCGACGAGTTGCCACCTGGAAGAAAACCCGTAAAGACCTACCATCTCTATCAGGATGACCGCTACCGCATCATGTGTTTCATGAAGCAGCAAATCGCTGAAGGACGTCAGATTTACGTGGTTTATCCTTGCATCAAGGAATCGGAAAAGACCGATATGATTGCCTTGCAGGCGGGTTATGAGGCCCTGCTTGCCGATTTTCCCGAACCGCAATATAAGTTATGTGTCTGTCACGGACAACTCAGCGCCGAAGACAAGGATTGGGAAATGCAGCGTTTCATCAGTAAAAACGCACAAATCATGGTGGCAACGACGGTCATCGAAGTAGGTGTCAACGTGCCGAATGCCTCGGTCATGGTGATTGAAAACGCCAACCGTTTCGGACTTTCGCAGTTGCATCAGTTGAGAGGACGCGTAGGCCGCGGCGCCGACCAGTCGTATTGCATCCTTGTCACCGACCACAAACTGACCGCTGATGGCAAGAAACGCATGGAGACCATGGTCAACAGCAACGACGGCTTCGAAATTGCCGAAGTGGATTTGGAGTTGCGCGGTCCAGGCGAAACCGGCGGCACACGGCAGTCAGGACAAATCGAGATGATGATTGGCGACCTGCAAAAAGACGG
>JAZQPN010000407.1:0-2143 GCA_045628585.1 Bacteroidales bacterium
CATACCACGAATAATTCGGACATGTGACTTTGACTTCACGGTTTTCCCCATCGGTGATAATGTAATACAGGGTTTGTCCTGTTTCGCACACAGCCGAAAAATCGTAGGTCTGCTGCGCCTTGCCGATGAAACTGATGGCAAATAATACCATAATTAATAATACCTTTTTCATAATGTAAAAATTTTAATTTGTTAATATTCAATTGATTATAATTTTTCCTTTGGAGACGTTGCACGCAATGTCTCTACACGGCGTTGACGATTTCCTCGAAGCTGCGCTTGTCGTCGGTCATGTCCATTTTCATTTGTTTGATGCGAACCTTGCGGCGGTAATACGAATCGGTTTGGGTGTCCAACAGAATGGAAATCACCTGGTTGGAGAAATTCTGTTTGGAGAGGCAGCAGATGCGTACATCCCATTTCGAGAGTTTCGGGAAAAGGCTGAGCAGGCGCTGCGAGAAACCATCGTAAACCAAATCGGTGAGACCGATGAAATCGGCCCAGTCGTCCTCGCTGAGCGTAAAGTTCAGCGATTCGGTGGTCACTTCTTCGGTGAGGCTTTT
The DNA here is from genome assembly GCA_045628585.1 of Bacteroidales bacterium. Lineage (GTDB taxonomy): Bacteria > Bacteroidota > Bacteroidia > Bacteroidales > F082 > Limimorpha. The sequence goes on from JAZQPN010000407.1 coordinate 564, forward strand.
GGCCGTGGCAAAGACCTTGTTGCGCAACAGTATCTGGTTAGTCATCAGCAGTTCCTTTTGCGAAAGGGTCTGGCGGTCTTTGCGCAATTCGTCATTGGTGCGGATGAGGTTTTCCATGTCGCTCACCAGTTCGTGAATGCGGTTTTGGTCGCGCTCCACTTGTCCTTTGAATTGCTCCATCTCAATGCGGTGGTCGGCAATTTTCTTCCTGACAATCAGCAGAATGACAAGCAACAGGATGACGATGCCCGCAATCAGAAGGTAGAGCTTGAAATCGTGGACGCGGTGAATGGCGTTCATTTCGGCCTTTTGCATTTTCAGTTCATATTCCGCCTTGATGCGCTGCATGGCTTCGGTGTTCTGCTCGGCTTCGCTTTGCATCATGTTTTCAATGAAAAGGTCTTGATATTCAAGTGCTTGGTTCAAGTCACCCATATTGTTGCTGATGGCGTAAAGCGTTTGGTAACACGACATTCTCAATCCTGCGCGCTCGCTTCGCAAGGCTTTTTGCAAATGTTCTTTCGCCAGACCGTATTCATCGGTGTAATAATGCAAAATGCCCAAAGTCATGTGGCAGATGTCGATGTCATTATCTGTATTTGGTTGGTATTGAATTATTTCCAAAGCCTTTGTCACCTCTTCGATGCCTTTGGCATATTCCCCGACATTCATATAATAGTCTCTGCCGATTTCCAAATGAAGGTCGCCAAGCAAAGCCTTGTCGTTGATTTTTTCGGCCAAAACGAAAGCGCTGTCGTAATAGGCTTTGCCTTGCTCAAAATCGCCTAACGAAGTAGCTACACGCCCGCAGTTGCGCAGAGCGGCGGTCAGTTTCGGCTCATCGGCAAGGCTGCGGAAGCCTTCGACGGCTTGCTGATGTTCGGCCAAGGCTGCCTCAAACAGACCATGTTTCCAGTACATAGCGCCGAGGTTGTCTTGCAGATCGCTTCTCAGCATTATGACTTTTTCATCGGTTTGCGGCTTGCATTGCTGTAAGATGAGCAAAGCCTCTGTGAAATCTTCGGCGGCTTCTTCGGTGTTTTTCGCCTGCCGCGCCTCGCAGCCATTATTATATAAGGTGTTGGCTTTTTCGTAGCGTTTCTCAAAACCATTGCACGAACTCAACACCGCCAAAGCCGCCAACAGAAAAAATAGGACCGTTTTGTTCATCGTTCTCATAATGATTGATTTTTTACATCGCAAAATTAAGAACAAAATGTATTTGTCAAGAGCAAATGGCAGGTTGTACTGCATTTGTCCATGTTTTTTTGAGTTGTCAATAATTTAAAATATTGAATAACAATCTTATGAATTGTAAACAAGACCTATTTCAGTCCATGTTTTTCATGAAAATGTCAAGATGAGAAATGGTAGATTTCTGTAAGAATATGCACTATATGAGTGTGCTTTTTGTTGTTTCTCCAACTATATCAGAAAGACGACATCGAATTTAGCCATGGTTATGTCATTCCAATTTGGACTTTCGGGCCGAAATCTTGATGGCATCAAAAGTCAACGCCGAGACAACTTTTCTCTTCATCTTTGCCCCAAATGGCTTCGCGTATCATGTTGGCTCCGAT
>JAZQPN010000408.1:0-3038 GCA_045628585.1 Bacteroidales bacterium
CGTATGCCTAACCTCACTTGGATGAATGACAACGAGGCATATTTCTATGCTTTGGGCAACGGCAACATCAATCTGAATGTCATGAACCTGAAGGCAAAAAACGTGAAAAACGTGACTTCGGTTCCTATGAATTCCGAAAACCAAACCGTTTGCGAAGCCACTCAAATGGTTGCTTATACGGTTGAAAACAATCTTTTCGTTGCCAATGGCGACAAGCAGATCCAGATCACCAACAATCCTGAAGGAACGATTGCCGGACAGAGTGTCCACCGCAACGAGTTCGCCATCGAAGGTGGCATTTTCTGGTCGCCCGACGGCAGCCAGTTGGCTTACTACTCAATGGACGAAAGCATGGTCACCGATTATCCTCTCGTCGACATCACCGAGCGCATTGCCACCGAAAAAGCCATCAAATATCCAATGGCAGGCATGACAAGCCATCATGTGACTTTGCACATTTATAATATGGCTACGGGCAAGGAAATCGTCATTAAGACGGGCGAACCAGCCGAGCAATATCTCACCGCCATCACCTGGAATCCCGACAACAAGCGCGTTTACATTGGCGTGTTGAACCGTGGTCAGAACGATTTGAAATTCAATGAATACAGTGCTGTAAGCGGCGATTTCATCCAAACCATTTTTGAAGATAAGGATGACCAATTTGTCGAACCGACAGGTCCTGCCTACTTCCTGCCAGGCAACACCGACCAGTTCATCTGGAAGGCACAACGCGACGGTTACTATCACCTCTATCTCTACAGCATCAGCAAAAAGACCGTCAAACAACTGACCAAAGGCGATTTCGTTGTCACCGATTTCTGCGGTTTCTCAAACGATGGCAAGAACATTTACTACCGTTCAACCGAAGTCAGTCCTTTGGAACGCCATTTCTATGTGCAAAACCTCAAGAGCGGCAAAATCACAAAGATAACGAAAGAACACGGCACGCATGATGTAACGCCATCAGCCGACGGCAAGTATTTCATAGATGCCTACACTAGCACTGATGTTCCTTTCAATGTCGATTTGCAGGATGCCAATGGTAAATTCGTGAAGCGCCTCCATGAAGCCGAAAATCCAATCAAGGATTACAATATCGGAACGACTGAAATCGGACAATTGAAATCGGAAGACGGCCAGACGCTTTACACACGTCTCATCAAGCCTTACAACTTCGATGCTTCAAAGAAATATCCTGTCATCGTTTACGTCTATGGCGGTCCTCACGCCCAACTGATTACCGATGAATGGTTGGCAGGTGCCGGCATTTATCTGAATTATCTCGCTCAGGAAGGTTTTGTGGTGTTCACACTCGATAACCGCGGTTCAGCCGATCGTGGCGAAGCCTTCGAGCAGTGCATCCACCGTCAGTGCGGACAACTCGAAATGCGCGACCAAATGGTGGGCATCGAATACTTGAAAACCTTGCCTTTCGTTGATGCCGACCGCATCGGTTCAGATGGTTGGAGCTATGGCGGATTCATGTCAACTTCGCTGAAAATCAATCATCCGGATGTGTTTAAAGTCTCTGTTGCCGGCGGTCCTGTTCTGGATTGGAAATACTACGAAATCATGTATGGCGAACGCTACATGGACACTCCGCAGGAAAATCCTGAAGGCTACGAGTTGACCAGCCTCGAAAACAAAACCGACAAACTGGAAGGCAAGCTCCTGATGATTCACTGCACCACCGACCCTGTCGTCATGTGGCAGCACAGCCTTGTCTTTGTTGAGAACTGCATCCACAATGGCAAGCAACTGGATTATTTCGTCTATCCTGGCCACGACCACAACGTGCAAGGTCCTGACAGAGCTCATTTGATTACAAAGATTACACAATATTTCAAGGATAATCTGTAAGGAATAAAATGTACGAAATTCTTACCGATAAACTGCACCGCATAGCCTACGCAACCGATGCCAGCGCCTATAGGGAGATGCCTATAGGCGTTGCCTATTGCGAGAGCGAGGAAGATTTGGCCAACCTTATCAATTGGACCAAGGAAAACCACACGCACATCATTCCGCGTGCTGGCGGCACTTCCATTGCCGGACAAGTGGTTGGCAGCGGTTTGGTTGTCGACATCAGTAAGAATTGGAATCACATTCTTGAAATCAACGATAAGGAAGGTTGGACAAGGGTGCAGCCTGGCGTTGTGCTCGATGAACTCAATCTGGCATTGAAACCTCACGGCCTGTTTTTCAGTCCCGAAACCTCGACTAGCAATCGATGCTGCATTGGCGGCATGTTCGGCAACAATTCCTGCGGCAGCCATTCCTTGGTTTACGGCAGCACACGCCACCATGTTTTGGAAGCGAAAGGCCTGCTTGCCGATGGCAGCAAAGAGATTTTCAAAGACTACTCCATTGCCGATTTGGAGGCAAGATTTGGCAAGGAATTTTGGAAAAATGAAAGCAATTCATTGATTCAACGCATCTATGCCCAACTTATCAATTTTGCCTTAAACAAGGAAACCACAAAACTGATTGAGGACAATTATCCCGACAAACGCTTGCGGAGAAGAAGCTGCGGCTATGCCATCGACGAAGTCATAGAAGACCTTCACAATGAAACGAAACCATGGCCTGAACGCACTATAAATCTTTGCAAGTTATTGGCTGGCAGCGAAGGCACTTTGGCGTTCATCACCGAAATAAAATTGCACCTCGACCCGCTGCCGCCAAAGGAATGTTTGGTGGTTTGCGCACATTGCGACACCTTGGAAAAGAGTTTTCTTGCCAATCTTGTGGCACTGAAATTTCATCCTGTTGCCGTCGAATTGATGGACCATAACATATTGGAACTCAGCAAGGATAATGTCGAGCAGCAAAAAAACCGTTTCTTCGTGCAAGGCGAACCAGCCGCCATCCTGATGGTGGAACTGAAAGCCGACACACGCGCTGAAGTCGATGCCGTGGCAACTGATTTGGAGCAAGCCTTGAGCGATTTGTGTTATGCTTGCAGCCGCGTTTACGGCAGCGAAACTTCCAAGGTCTGGAGCCTCAGAAAAGCAGGTTTGGGCTTGCTCAACGGC
>JAZQPN010000409.1:0-2236 GCA_045628585.1 Bacteroidales bacterium
GGCCAGAAGGTTATGGAAAAGACCGTCAACGCTGCTCTCGGCTACGGCCAAGTCAGCCTCAGCAACCTCAACAGCGGCATCTACTTCGCTACTGTCAAGGCTAACGGCTTTGAAAACACTGTCAAGTTCGTTGTGAAATAAGCTGTAAAGTTTTTTTCAAAACAAAAAAGAGGCTTTCGGGTCTCTTTTTTGTTTTATTGGATTTTTAATCTACTTTTGTAGATGAAATTATCAACTTATTAAGAATAAAATCAGTACAGCCATGAAAGAAGTTTTATTACTTTCACTCTTCCTCGCAGTAGGTATGACAGGCTTCGCTCAGACGAAGAATCAAGCAATCAAGGCTCCTAAGAAGATGGTTGGCACCGCCGACATCTACAAGAAAGCCCAAGGCAAACAGGAAGCTGTCCAGGCTTACCAGTATCTGCCATCAACCAGCGTCGCAAGCACAAGATTTGGAAGTTTGGACGAATACCAAACAATGACGACCAACTATGACCTTCAGGCTAATGGTTTTGTCGCTAATCGTATGGCCCGTTTCAATGACGGTAGCGTCGGTGTAACAGCTACATGGGGTTTTTCAGGTAGCTCTTCATTCCCGGATCGTGGTACCGGCTACAACATTTATCTTGCAGAAAACGGTGACATTCTCGAACAGCCGGAAGGCCGTATCGAACAGGAAAAGACCGGTTGGCCAACCTACGCTCAGTGGGGCGAAGACGGTGAAATCGTCGTTGCTCACACCAGCAATGGCTATCTGGTTTGCTACACCCGCGAAACAAAAGGTGAAGGCGAATGGACAAGACACGACATCCCGAACCCAGACCTCGGCGTTTCAGCTGAAGAACTGACATGGGCAAGAGTCATCACTTCCGGTCCTAACCACAACATCATCCACGTTATCGCTGCCGACCAGGATTCTGACAACACAGCCATCACTTACACTTACTATGCCAGATCAACCGATGCCGAAAACTGGGAAGTCGGCTTCATGCCTACCCTTGAAGAAGACGGCGAAGAAGGCCTCTTCAGCGCCGACTACTATGCACTGGCTGCTAATGGCAACACCGTTGCCATCCTGCTCACCGGCGACATCATGGCTCACACCTACATCCTGAAATCAACCGATAACGGTGAAACCTGGAACAAGATCAAGGTTTGGGACAACCCATACGCTGGCATGGACTGGGAAACCGACGAAAACTCACTCTTCGGTGAAGACAATGCAATGTATGGTCCGGAAACCGGTGCCATCTGCATCGACAACAACGGCATGGTTCACGCTGCTTTCTCAACCCACGAATACTACCACGCTGAACTCGGCACATCATACGACTTCTATATTGGCGGCACTGTCGATGGCATCTTCTACTGGAACGAAGACATGTATCCAGACGGCACCGTAGTTGCTCCTACATGGGACTATGATGGCGACGACGGTCACGTTCACGTTGATTCAGATCCACACAACTGCTTCCGCATGTGGTGGCCAGCTGACAATGCCGGCGAATACATCGTCCGCAACTTCGATCAGCCAATCGCTGGTTTCATTGATCCAACATTCTTCCAAGATTGGAACAACGACAGCTTCTACTATGAAGACTACTACAGCTACTGGCAGGGCGCTTCAGCTCTTCCGGCAATCTGCGTTGATGAATCAGGTATTATCGCCATCGCTTTCAGCTGCCCAGACGGCAACCGTGAGCCAAGCGGCGACGGCAAGTATTTAAGAGGTGTCTTCATGAGCTACATTGATTATCCTTACACCATCGGCGATTATTATGGCGAATGGACCGAAACTTTCGGTAGCTACCACTACAACGAAGAATACCTCATGGGAGACTTCTTGCACATGATTGAAGATTGCATCGCTGTCAGCTCAATTCAGAACACTACTAACAGGGAATTCTGGATTTCATATCAGGGCGACGATCTCTGCGGTCTCGGCGTTGGTAACAGTGCAACACAGGGCGATTTTACCGACAACACCATCTGGATGATGAAGGTTGTTCCTTCAATCGATGGATTCAGCACCAACGAAGCTGTCAACCCAATGACTGCAGTTAGCGTTTATCCTAACCCAGCCACCAGCGAAGTCACCTTCGAAATCAATGCTGCACAGGCTTCAGAAATGAACATCGCTATCTACAACATCACTGGCCAGAAGGTTATGGAAAAGACCGTCAACGCTGCTCTCGGCTACGGCCAAGTCAGCCTCAGCAACCTCAACAGCGGC
>JAZQPN010000410.1:0-1553 GCA_045628585.1 Bacteroidales bacterium
ATGAAATACAAAGATAGGGTGCCAGTGTCCGTGAAAACGTGTCTCTATTTTTGACACAGGACTCATCATTTTTGGTTCCCAATGATGCCTTTCGGCATGAATTTTGCATTTTAAGGCTGATTTTTATAATTTGACAAAAAACAAAACACAATAAATATGAAATTGAATTTTAGCAAAAACACAAAATCTAACAAATTAGCAACGATGCGACATCGTAAATTCATTCTCGCACTCCTATTATTAATGATAAGCGGCGCTGATGTCTGGGGACAAAACCAGTATGTGTTCCTCTATAAAAATGGCAATACATACCATTTTTTATCCCATGCAGTCACTACACATAGCATTGCAGACGTTACAACTTTTGATGCAAGTTCTTGTGTGTTTACACAAAGAATAGATGGCGATTATCTAACTTTTGTGAATAATGAATATTATCTGCGTCCAAGAAGTGGAAGTTCTACTTATTCTCTGAATTTGAATAATTCAACATCTAATACTAGTCGCAGAAGGTGGACTAATGGTAATAATGGCCGAATTCATTATGACAACTATTATCTGAATTATAATAGCCAGTGGACTGTAACCAATGACGATAATCCAGGCACAGGTGCCCGATATACCATCCTTTTTGCCTATTCTGAAGTTGATGGGTCGGGTTCTGTAAATGTTACTGGTACATCAAATGTCAATGCCGTTGGCACATACGATTATTCGGTTAATCCAACCTATACTCCGGAATACAAAAAGTTTGATGGTTATAGTGGGACAAATATTGTGTCGTATTATCATTATGGTACAGGGATGCACACCACAGCTCCCGCAGCCGTCACCGGTTTCACCTACACTTGGGAACTGACCAACATGGCCGGCTATGCCACTGTCAACAACAGTACGGGGCGGGTCACTTATTCCACTCTGGTGCCCGAAGCTTCGCGCGTGGGCGTACTGAAGTGTACGGCCGTACCGAACGGTTATTCCGATGTCCAGCTTGTGGGCGAATTTCCAATCACATTCGTCAATCCCGATGGTTTGGAAAATCCTGTGATTAACAGCCAAGCCATCGATGCTTCTACGATTGAAGTGTGGTTCAGCTATCCAGGCAACTTGTCGGGCGTCACGCTACACTATACCACCAATGGTTCAAATCCAACCACCTCTTCCGCCACCATCGCTCCTGGCACGCATTTCACCGTGTCGAATGGCACAGTGGTAAAGGTGATTGCTGCCAAGGGAGGTTCTTCTACTCAGGTCGTTGAGCAGTCATTCAACCTTGTTGTTCTCGACGACCGCGAAGACCACAACTGGGCATACTACAGCGATGCTGAAAGCCCTATCAAGTCGCTCTATCCGCGCAACGTGCAGATTACCTACTATGGCAATGGCACGAACACTGTGAGTACAAGCAACGGCGCAAACCCCGCCGCTAATACTTTTACTGCTTCAACAAACAATGCCGTTGCCGTCAGTATGTATGAATCGGAAAACACCTTTGTATATTACAAGACTTTGGAACGCTACGTGCCGATTAACAACTTGGAGGAAGGTACGCC
>JAZQPN010000411.1:0-13789 GCA_045628585.1 Bacteroidales bacterium
GCAAAAATGAAATCTGATGCAAAAAGACGTTCATCGTAAACCGGAACAAAACCTTTTTCCTTGAGCCAATCAATGGCAAACTGAATCTCGTTTGGCGTAACCTTTCGTGCCGGTGCTGCTATTGCTATTCGTTTCATAGTCGATTATGATTCTTTTGATTATCACTGAATTATGTTTTCAATATCCATCCTTTCATGCAAAATTCTAATGATTTCAACCGTATTTTCAGAAGAATACTTATAGAAAATCAAATGTTTGTGACAATGACGACACCATAATCCTTTTCTGATTTCATTGTATTCGCGATCCGTGTTTATTTTTGAAGAACAAATGCTTTGACAAGCATTAACTATCTCATTATAATAAATATCGGCTTGCTGCTCAGACCAATTTTCAAAGGTATAAAGCCAAATTGAATCTAAATCATCAATAGCCTTATTTGAAAATATACAATTAACCATTGCAGTGCTTTTTCTTCAATTCATGAAGATGCTTTTGCGGATCAAAATCCTTACAGATACCACTGTTTTCGCCCTCTTGGATGGCAGCATTCAGGAGTTGAATTTTCTTCTCCTTCTCTTCCAATAAACGCAAACCTGCACGAATCATTTCACTAGCATTATTGTAACGTCCAGTTTTTATGGTCATTGCAATAAAATTTTCAAAATATGAATCTAATGCGATTGATGTATTCTTCATAAACAACTATCTTAATGAGATGGCAAAATTACCAAAATTTGGTAATAATTGCATTAAATTTGATTTTTTTCTGCTCAGTGGCAATGGAAACTAAAAAAAGAAAGTCACTTCAGCTTCGCTCAGCGGACACATAATTTAAGGTTCTATCGGTTCGCCATCATATTTCACTTCTTCATCTTGGTTATAAGTGATGGTAAAATACAACTCGCCAGTTTCAAGATATTTTTTCCATTCGCCGTGACGCACACCACCTGCAAACGACTGAACCTCACGGATTTTCCCATTCGGATAATAGTAATTATGCTGTCCTTCAGGATAACCCGCATTGTAGGAACCTTTGAAAGCCATTTTGCCATTGTCGTAAAACGAAACCCATTCGCCTACTTTCTGACCATTACGGTATTCGCCTTCCTCGTGCATGTCGCCAATTTCTTCCATCCATTTTCCTGCCTTTAAACCATCAAAATAAGTGCCCGAAACAATCAGGTTACCTTCGGTATCATATTCCTTATAAAGTCCGTTTGCAACGCCTTTAAAGAAGTTTTCCTCGATTTGTTTCTTGCCGTTGTCGTAATACCAAATCCAAGGGCCGTCCTGCTTGCCTTCCTTGAAACTGCCGATTTCCTCCAACTTGCCGTTTTGGTAATAATATTTCCATTCGCCCGATCTTTCGCCATCGATGAAAATGCATTCGGCACGCAGAGTGCTGTCGGCAAAAAATTCCTTGTATTCGCCGCGACGCTTGCCATCGGTGCCTACAATGCCATTGCTGATCAAAGCACCTTTATTATATGTCTGCGAATTGATTACATTGCCTTTTTCATCAAATTCACGCCAAATTCCTTCCTTTTTTCCGTCACGGAACGATGCTTCGCGCTTCACCTGACCATTCGGAAAATACTCATACTGCATCACCAATGGTTTCAGTCCGCTTTCCTGAACTTGCTCAATATCATTGACATACTTCGTGATTTTCTTCAAGTTGCCTTGCTTGTCATATTCCTTATAAAAACCATCGCGCAAGCCGTGACGATAGTAACACTCCGTATGCAAACTCCAATCTTCAAAGAAAGTCTTCCAATAGCCATGCTTTTTGCCTTCCTTGTCATAACGGTTCAAAACCTCACGATTGGTGATGAAACCTTTTTTATAGGTGATGATTTCCTTCAACACGCCAAGTGTATCGAAAACGGGCGAAATGCCTTCCTCAAAACCGTTTTTGTAGATGATAGTCTGCAACAAATGATGTTTTCTGTCGTAACGACCACCTTCGCCTGAACGGACATCCTTCACAAAAGGCTCTTCCAAAACTTCATTTTCACTGAAAGTGTAACGAATGCCTTGCTTGACACCTTTATTATAATTGATAATTAAGGTCGTATCACCAGCTTCGGAGAAAAACCGCCAAACGCCATCCAACAGAAAATTGACGCGGTTGCCTTCCGATTTCAGCTGACCGTTTTCGTAATAAGTCTTCCAATAGCCGTCAGGTTTGCCATCGCGCAAAGTTCCTTCACTGGAAATATTTCCATTCGGATAATTAAACACCTGATAATCAGATTGTGAAAAGGTCTGAAAACTGAGAAAAAGGAAGAAAAACAATATAATATGCTTTTTGCAAATGATTAAATTTTTTATCTCGTCTATCGTCATAACCGCCAATTTGGTTGCAAAAATAGCATTTATTTGTTATAGAATTACGGCTAAAAATCAGAAAACTATATTGATTAAAAGAAATATATACTCAAAAAAATCGAAGCATCAAAAACAAAAATCATAACAATTTTGAATTATACTTTAAAATACTTATAAGTTTTTTGAATTATACTTTAAAATTTGCATATTTTTGCAGAAAATTTGAGAAAATATGATAGAAAGACAACTAGAAAATATCATCCAAAAAAGAATGTTCAAAGGCAAAGCTATCGTGATAGTCGGACCAAGGCAAGTGGGAAAAACCACACTGCTAAAGATGATTATAAAATCAACGGAAAAGAAGACATTATTTTGGAATTGTGATGAACCGGATATCCGTGCCAAGTTGACTTTGCCGACATCAACGGAACTGAAGTCAGAAATAGGAAATGCCGAAATGATTCTGATTGACGAAGCACAAAGGGTGAAAGACATTGGCATAACACTCAAACTTCTCATAGACAGTTTTCCCGAAAAACAGATTATTGTCACTGGTTCATCAGCTCTCGACCTTTCAAATTCAATCAACGAACCTTTGACAGGCAGAAAGTTTGAATATGTAATGTTTCCTTTTACAGAAAAAGAAATAATTGATTATCAAGGATTAACAACAGAAAAAAGACTTTTGGAACGACGACTGATTTATGGTCTGTATCCTGATGTAATCAATAATGAAGGCGATGAAAACGTGTTTTTACAAAACATTGTTTCAAGTTACCTTTATAAAGACATTTTCGCTTATCAAGATATTAGAAAACCGGAAATCATAGAACGGCTGCTTCAAGCTTTGGCTTTGCAAATCGGTAGCGAAGTGTCGTTCAACGAGATAGGAAATCTTATCGGAATAAGTTCTCAAACCGTACAACGTTATATTGACTTACTTGAAAAATCATTCATTATTTTCCATTTACGTTCATATAGTTCAAACGTACGCAACGAATTGAAGAAAAGTATAAAAATCTATTTTTACGATAATGGCGTAAGAAACGCATTAATATCTGATTTTAAGCCATTTGCGATGCGAAATGATGTTGGAGCACTTTGGGAAAACTTTCTGATAAGCGAAAGAATAAAGAAAAATGCCTATAACGGTTTCTACGGAAAATCACATTTTTGGCGCACAAACCAACAGCAGGAAATTGATTATTTGGAGGATGTTGACGGAATGCTGCACACATTTGAATTCAAATGGAGTCCATCGAAGAAACCAAAAATAACCGATACTTTTGCAAAAAACTATCCAAATCATACCTACACTGTGATAAACACGGAAAACTATGTTGAATTTATCCAATGAACCAGCCACTTTTCAACCGCCTACCATTATTCATTTATTAATCTTTTAAATTAATAATTTTGGTGGTCATTAATAAGGCTGGTGAATTAGTTGAAAACTTTTCATTAAAAAATTTGCTTTTCTCGGTAAGGGTTTGAGACGGCAATTTTGAAAATGACGATAGGTTTCAAAATCAGTAAAATTACCTCTTTTTGAAAAATAGTCCGAAAGTCTAAAATGTGCGCTAAAATGACAACGTAAAAAGTTTGTTTTTGTTCATTACGATTGTTGATAAAGTTGAAAAAAATGCCCCGTTTGGGATTTGTCAACAGAAATCGGAATTATGCACACGATACGCAAAAGTTATCAACAGGTAAATTGTTGATAACTTTTTATTTTTCAGATTATCAAATCGTTATAAGAAAAATGTTGATTTTTATCATCGGGTAACTCACTCATAATTAACGAATAAACTTGGCGGTGAAAACGAAAAAATTTACTTTTGCAGATTATTTATCAACAAGTGTAGAAATGAAGCAAATTATTCCTATAGCAAGTGACCATGGCGGCTTCGAAATGAAGCAGTTTTTGGTGGAAAAACTCACGGAAGCCGGTTACGAAGTGAAGGATTTCGGTACGCACAGCACCGAGAGCGTCGATTATCCCGACATGATTCATCCTTTGGCAACGGCTATTGAAAAGGGTGAATTTCCGTTGGGCATCATCCTTTGCGGCAGCGGAAACGGCGCCCAGATGACCGCCAACCATCATCACAATGTGCGTGCTGCGCTTTGCTGGAACGTAGAGCTGGCAAAACTGGCGCGTCAGCATAACGATGCCAACATCATGTCGCTGCCAGGCCGTTTCATCGGTAAGGAACTGGCTTGGGAAATGGTTCAGGCTTTTTTGAACACTGAGTTTGAAGGTGGCCGTCACATTCGTAGAGTCGAGAAAATAGAAAACTATTAATATATGAGTGATTTGAAATCGACATTCAGGAAGGAAAGCGAGATTGCGTTCAACGAAGAGCATTGGCAGAAAATCAATTATAACACAAGTTGTTATGAAAGGAATTTCACCAAAGGCATCATCAACTATCAGGATATTAATCTTGAAAAGCAGCGTGCCTACACGATTCGCAACAAATCTTTGCTGAAACTTGAAAAACTCCTCGTCGATTTCGAAACGCATTTCACTGATAATGGCGGCAAGGTGCTTTGGGCACGCGATGCGCAGGATGCCCGAAACCAGATTTTCGACATTATCAATCGACAGCCAAATAAAACCGTAGTACGTTCAAATTCAACTGTTTTAGATGAAATTAAACTGAACGGATTCCTGCAAAAGAAAGGCATTCCGTTGTCTGAAACCAGCATAGCGCGTTATGTGCTGAAAATCGCCGACATGAAGCCTTATCATCCGATAGCGCCGGCCATTCATCTTTCAAAGGAGGAAATCAACGACATTCTGACAAAGAATTTCAAGTTGAAGCCTGACAGTTCGGTGAAACAGATGGTCAATTTCTTGCGTTACAAGGTTTCGAACGAAATTAAGGCGGCATCGGTTTGCGTGACGGGTGCGAATTTCCTTTTGTCGGATGTAGGCGGTGTTGTTATGACTGAAAATGAAGGCAACATATTGAAATCCAGTTCATCGGCAAAGGTTCATATCGTTGTGGCTGGCATTATGAAGGTCATTCCTTCAATCGACGATTTGGGCGTTTTGTTGCCGTTGCTTTCTACTCACGCCACGGGTCAAAGCATGGCGGTCTATAATTCCATTACTTTTGGCCCTTCGAAAGACAGCGATGGTCCCGAACAGATGTATGTCATTTTATTGAACAACAACCGCACAGAACTGCTTTCGCATGAAAAGCAGCGCCAGGTTTTGTCGTGCATACATTGCGGGGCATGCACAAGCGTTTGCCCGATTTACAAAAACATTGGCAGTTATGGTTTTGGCACCACGCATATTGGGCCTTTTGGTTTGATATGCAATCCTTTGGTGAACAGCTTAAAGGATTTCGAACATTTCACTTCGGCTTGTTCGCTTTGCGGGCGTTGCACAGAGGTTTGTCCGGTGAAGATTCCTTTGGACGACTTGATGATTGAAAACCGTCATCTTGTTAATACTGAACGTGTTGGCGATGCAAAAATTGAGGCATTGTTCAAAGCCATGATTTGGCATTGCAAGTCGCGCAAGAAAATGGATGCACCTTTGTGGGTGAAGCGGTTGGAAATGAAGAAACTGTTTGTGCCTATATGGGGCGAAAAACGCGGCATGCCAGAATTGGCTCCGAAATCTTTCAGCCAGATGTGGCGCGAGATTGATGAAGAAAAGTGAATGACACCTTGTTTTGATGATTTATCAAGAAATTGATAATCATATTGTTTAGCCTTGTGTCAAAAAAATACATGTTTAGACAATTTTTTTCTTTCAAATGATTTGATGATAAAGTGTAAATCGTTGCAAAGTTCTCTTTTAGTAATAATATTTGTATCTTTGCAAAATCATTTGAAAAATAGGTTTTATGCGAAAACTGTTCCTCATATTATTTGCATTTATAGTTTTGCCTTCAATGGCTCAGGTTAAAATACATACTGTTGGAAATCAGCAAAATGCAAGTTGTTCGTTATCCATTACAGCATTTGCAGGCCAATCGTTTTGGCTTTTTGTCGATGATGTCTTGCAAAACGAAAACTCCGCAAAGTCCATTTGCCTTCAGAATATGCCACCGCGCGATTACTATATCCGCGTTGAAATGGACAATCAGGAACACAATTGCGTTGGGCAATACATACAACTCGATGGCTCAAAATCGTTTGAGTTTACACAGCACAATGGCTTTTTCGGATTGATTTCAATCCAAGGCGGTTTTCGTCCGGAAATGACTTTACAGTTTCATGAAAATCAACTAAATAGTAATATGTTGCTTGGTTTGAATACTGCCGATTTCAATCAGGCAAAAGAACAGATTAAGAACGAAACTTTCGATAATTCCCGTCTCAATTTGGCCAAGCAGGTCGTTTCGGGCAATGGTATGAAAGCTACCCAAATAACAGAAATCTGCAGGCTTTTTTCATTTGAAAACAATGCCTTGGATTTTGCCAAATATGCTTATCAGTTTTGTACCGATCCTAATAAATACTATCTGGTCAATGAAGTGTTCAAGTTCGATTCGTCGAAACGGGAACTGAATGATTTTATCAATGGAAAGTAAAACAGTAAGTTATGATTACCCTTACAGATAAAATAAGATTAGATGACGTTGAGAAAATCCTATACGGAAACGAAAAGTTGTCAATCAGTCCGGAATGGATTGACCGAGTGAACGATTGCTATGAGTTTCTGAAGGCGTTTTCGGCGGAAAAAGTCATTTATGGCATCAACACGGGTTTTGGCCCGATGGCCCAATGGCGTGTCGACGACCAGTATCTTGATGATTTGCAATACAATATCATCAGAAGTCATTCTACAGGTGCAGGCGAGCCTTTGGACGATATTTGCGTCAAGTCGGCCTTGATAGCCCGCTTGGGAACCGTGTTGCAATGCCGTTCGGGCGTGCATACCGATGTGGTGAAGCTGCTGGTGGAATTCATCAACCGCGACATCTATCCGTTCATTCCGAAACATGGTAGCGTGGGCGCCAGCGGCGATTTGGTGCAGCTTGCCCACATTGCCCTCACCTTGATTGGCGAAGGCGAAGTGCATTACAAAGGCGAATGGCGAAACACCGCCGAAGTGATGAAGGAAAACGGCCTGACACCGCTGAAAATGTATATCCGCGAAGGTCTTTCCATCACCAATGGCACTTCCGTAATGACGGGCATTTCGGTTGTCAATCAGTTTGATGCGGAGACTCTGCTCGACTGGGCGACCTTGGCTTCGGTCTGGATGAACGAGATAGCCTCTTCATTCGATGACCTGATGGCGAAAGAAGAAAACGAATGTCGCCGCCACGAAGGTCAGCAGGTGATAGCCCGCCGCATGCGTGAACTGGCCGAAGGCAGCCAATGCCTGCAAAAACGCGAGCACGAACTTTACGATAACGGCCATGCCGAAGAAAAGGTTTTTGAACATAAAGTGCAGGCTTACTATTCGTTACGTTGCACGCCACAGATTTTAGGCCCTATTTACGAGACCTTGAGAAACACGCGCCAAATCATTGAGGAAGAACTCAATTCGGCTTCCGATAACCCCATCGTCGACCCTGAAACGAAGAACGTTTATCACGGCGGCAATTTCCACGGCGACTACATTTCGCTTGAGGAAGACAAGGTGAAAATCGCTTTGGTCCGCTTGGTCATGACGGCTGAGCGTCAGCTCAATTATCTTTTCCACGACCGCATCAACGGCATTTTGCCTCCATTCCTCAATCTTGGCACGCTTGGTTTGAATTACGGTATGCAGGCTTGTCAGTTCACGGCAACGTCAACAACCGCCGAATGTCAGACGCTGGCCATGCCGAATTACGTTCACAGCATTCCGAATAACAATGACAATCAGGATATTGTGAGCATGGGAACCAATACGGCAAGCATCTGCAAGATGGTCATCGAAAACTGCTATCAGGTGATGGCCATTCAATACATCGCTTTGGCCCAGGCCACCGATTGCCTGAAGATTGCCGACAAACTTTGCCCGACATCGCGAAAGGTTTACGATGCCGTGCGCAACATCATTCCGCTTTTCATCGAAGACACGCCTTTCTACAAGGAGATTGCGGAAGTTGAAAACTATTTGAAAAACAATCCTTTAAAACTGAAATAATACGATGAAATACGCTCTTGTCACAGGCGCATCGCGCGGATTGGGAAAAGCAGTCGCCATTCGTTTGGCGAAAGAAGGCTTTGCCGTCATCATCAACTACCAGTCGAACCGCGAAGCCGCTGAAGACACCTTGAAAAAAATCACCGAATCGGGCGGTTGTGCCGAACTCCTGCCTTTCGATGTTTCTGATGCTCAGGCCATTGAAACGGCTCTCGACACATGGTCGCAGGCTCACCCCGATGATTATGTCTCTGTTTTGGTCAACAATGCGGGCATCCGTCAGGACAACCTGATGATTTTCATGCAGGATGAGCAGTGGAACAAGGTGCTGGACACCACTTTAAACGGCTTTTTCCATATCACGCGCCGCCTGCTGAAAGACATGATGACACACCGTAATGGCCGCATCATCAATATGGCTTCGCTTTCGGGTTTGAAAGGCTTGCCGGGGCAGACCAATTACTCGGCTGCAAAGGCAGCCGTGATTGGTGCGACCAAGGCTTTGGCTCAAGAAGTCGGCGCTCGCAAAATCACGGTCAATGCCATAGCACCGGGCTTCATTGCCACCGACATGACCAAGGATTTGCCCGAGGCCGAACTCAAGAAAATGATTCCATTGGGCCGTTTCGGAAAACCCGAGGAAGTGGCTGCTTTGGTGGCTTTCCTCGCTTCCGACGATGCCGCCTACATCACCGGCCAAGTGATTTCAATCAACGGAGGACTTTATACATAATTAGTTATCAGTTATCAGTTTTTCAAAAGTTTAAAATTGTTCAAAAGTCGAAAATGAGATTCCCGCCTTCGCGGGAATGACGGCCTAAAGGCCGTCTTTGAATCAAATAGTCAAATATAAATCTTTAAATCTTAAATCCTTAAATTCAACAACTTATGAAAAAGATATTATTAACAGCAATGATTGTCTTGGGTTGCATTTTTTCAGTTTCAGCCCAAGAAAAAGTTCAAGTTCCAAGCGGTTACCAAGGTTTTCTTGACATGAATAACCTCTACACGTTCTCGAAAGACATTAGCAATTCGATAGGTGTATCGACAACCCACGGATTCTATTTCAATCCAAAGGCATACGTCGGTTTGGGTATGGGTTTTGAGACGAATAACGATTATTTTTTGGTGCCATTCTATGCCGCCATTCATTACAATTTCAACTATGCAAGACCTGTTTCGCCTATCATGCGCCTGCGTTTGGGTTCCTACCTCGGCGATGGTTTCGGAACGTATGCAGACTTGGCTTTAGGTGTCCGTTTTGCCTCAAAGCGCGATTTTGCCGTTTCCATCATGGTGGCTGGCACTTTCTTT
Source organism: Bacteroidales bacterium (assembly GCA_045628585.1). Classification (GTDB taxonomy): domain Bacteria; phylum Bacteroidota; class Bacteroidia; order Bacteroidales; family F082; genus Limimorpha. The sequence continues at coordinate 9,755 of JAZQPN010000411.1, forward strand.
GAAGGATACAAAGATGAAATCTATCATGAATGGATTGATGAAAACGGCTGCTGGCAGTATGATTATGTGGAAAGCAAGATTCAGCCTTCAGGTGTCGGCCTGAGAATTGGCATTGAATGGTAATCATTTGAGAAATTTTTCATAACTATATGACACAGAGAAGAGTAGTCATCACCGGAATGGGAATTTGGTCTTGCTTGGGCAAGAACAAGGAAGAGGTTTGCGAATCGTTGCGCCAAGGACGGTCGGGCATAGGCATCGATCCGAAACGCACGGAATATGGCTATCGGTCGCCGCTGACAGGCATTGTGGAAAAGCCACAGCTGAAAGGCGTTTTGGACCGGAAACTGAGAATGTATCTGGCCGAAGAAGGCGAATATGCCTACATGTCGACTCTTGAGGCTTTCAAAGATGCGGGCATTGATGAAGCGTATCTCGCTGAAAATGAAGTCGGCGTGTTGTTTGGCAACGATTCATCGGCAAAAGCAGTCATCGAATCGCACGAAACGGCTTTGGAGAAAAAAGACACGACCTTAATAGGTTCAGCCGCCATTTTCCAGTCGATGAATTCGACCGTGACCATGAACCTTTCCACCATATTCCGTTTGAAAGGCATCAACATCACCATCAGTGCGGCCTGTGCAAGCGGTTCACATTCAATCGGTTTAGGTGCCTTGCTGATTCGTAACGGATTGCAGGACATGGTGTTGTGCGGCGGCGCTCAGGAAACCAACTATCTTTCGATGGGCAGTTTCGACGGCATCAGCGCTTTCTCAACCCGCATTGATGAGCCGACCAAAGCTTCCCGCCCTTTCGATAAGGATCGCGATGGCTTGATTCCGAGTGGTGGCGCGGCTTCTTTGGTTTTGGAAGATTATGACCATGCCGTTGCCCGTGGCGCAAGGATTTATGCCGAAGTGTGCGGCTATGGTTTTTCATCGAATGGCGAGCCTCACATTTCACAGCCAAGCGAGGACGGCTGTTTCCGTGCCATGACACGCGCCCTGAACGAAGCCGGCCTCACAGCGAAAGACATTGATTATGTGAATGCCCACGCCACATCGACGCCACAAGGCGATATGTTTGAGGCCATGGCGCTTCAGAAAATGTTTGGCGCGACCCAAACGCCGATTTCGTCGACCAAATCAATGACGGGCCACGAATGTTGGATGGCGGGCGCAAGCGAAATCGTTTATTGCATCCTGATGATGCAAAATGGCTTTATTGCCCCGAACATCAATTTCGAAAACCCTGACGATTATTCAAAAGGTCTGAATATCATTGCCAGACCGACCGAAAAGGAACTGAATACGGTTCTTTCCAATTCGTTTGGCTTTGGCGGAACTAATAGTGCATTGGTAATCAAAAAGATAAATCAATAAGGATATGAATTTATTCCCGGCATTAGAAAAAGAATATACCGAAGAGCATTACTCGGCGCGCGAAGCGCAACGCCGTGCAGAGTTCATCGCATGGGGTCCTATCGTTTTCCAGGTTGGCCGCTTGATGGTCAAGTTTGGCATTTTGGACTTGTTGCGCAACAGCGACAATGGATTGACGCAAGCTGAAATCGTAGAAAAGACAGGCCTTTCGCCATACGCCGTCAAAGTGTTGCTCGAAGGTTCGCTGTGCATCGGCATCGTGTTGATTGACAAGGATAGCGACCGTTTCACTTTGTCGAAAACGGGCTGGTTTTTGCTCACCGACCAGTTGACGCGCGTTAACATGGATTTCAATCACGATGTGAATTACGAAGGCTGGTTCCATCTCGAGGAGTCGCTTTTGGAAGGCCGTCCTGCCGGTCTGGAGCATTTCGGCAGTTGGCCGACGGTTTACGAAGGTCTTTCGCAATTGCCGCCTCAGGTGCAGAAAAGTTGGTTTGGCTTCGACCATTTCTATTCCGACAATTCGTTTGACCAGGCATTGGAAATCGTTTTCAACGACAACACCAAAACCTTGCTCGATGTCGGCGGCAATACAGGCCGTTGGGCTTTGCGTTGCGTCGATTTCAACAAGGATGTCAACGTAACCATCATGGATTTGCCGCAGCAGTTGGAGATGATGCGCGAGTTCACCAAAGGCAAGAACGGTTTCGAACGCATTGATGGTTACGGCATCAATCTTTTGGACGACAGCCAGAATTTCCCGACCAACAAGCATTACGATGCCATTTGGATGAGTCAGTTCTTGGATTGTTTTGGCGAGGACGAAATTTTCAGCATCCTTTCGCGTGCGGCAAAAATCATGGATGAAAACAGCCGCCTTTACATTATGGAAACATTCTGGGACCGCCAGAAATACGAGCCGGCTGCGTTCTGCCTGACCATGACAAGCCTTTATTTCACGGCCATTGCCAACGGAAACAGCAAGATGTATCATTCCGACGATATGGAACGCATTGTGAACAAAGCAGGTTTGAAAGTTGAGCGTCTGCACGATGGACTTGGTCACGGACATAGCATTATGGTTTGCAAAAAATATTGATAATCAAATAAATAAATTGTTTTTATGGAAAGACAGGAAATAGAAGAAAAAGTCAGGGAATTCCTTATCGAAGACCTTGAAATTGATGGTGAAAAAATCAAGAACGATGCTCGTCTGAAGGAAGACATCGGCATCGACAGCCTTGATTTTGTTGACATTGTCGTCATCGTCGAAAAGAAATTCGGTTTCAAGATTAAGCCGGAAGAGATGGCCAATGTGAAGACCTTCGACCAATTCTGCGAATACATCGAAAAGAAGATTGCTGAATAAAGTGGCTGAAGAACTGCAACATAAGGAATGGTCGGGCAAGACTGATGGTCAGCCTTGGATGCAACGCTCTCTGATTGTCATGTTCAGGGTAATGCCTTTGGGCTTGCTTTATGGCGTCATGGCACTGGTCGTTCCGTTCTATATGCTGTTTAACCGAAAAGGTTATCAGGCTATGTTTCAGTTCTTTAGAAAGCGTTTCGGCTATGGTCGCCTGAAATCGTTTTGGAATGTTTACAAAAACCATTTCCGTTTCGGGCAAGTCATTTTGGATCGCTTTGGCGCCTACGCAGGCAAAAAATTCCGTTTTGAAGTCGAAGGACAGGAATATTTCGATGCTTTGGAAGCCAGTCCGGCTGGTTTCGTGCAATTGAGTTCGCATGTGGGCAATTACGAAATGGCAGGCTACACTTTGGTTTCAAAAACCAAGCGGTTCAACGCCTTGGTCTTTGCCGGCGAAACGGAAACGGTGATGGAAAACCGTCAGCGGATTCTTTCGAAGCACAATATGAATATGATTCCCGTGCGCGAGGACATGTCGCATCTCTTTGCCCTGAATTTGGCCCTCGACAATGGCGACATCGTGAGTATGCCCGCCGACCGTGTTTTCGGCTCGCAGAAAAACGTGGAATGTGATTTCTTTGGCGAAAAGGCTAGGTTTCCTTTGGGCGCTTTTGCCATGGCGGTTCAGAAAGAGGTGCCGTTGCTTGCCGTCTTCGTCATGAAGGAATCGATGAAGCAATACCGCGTTATCGTGCGCAAAGTGGAATGTGATGCTTCGGCCAGCCGCCGCGAACAAATGGCACAATTGGCGCAGTCGTTTGCAACACATGTCGAAGAGGTGATAAAGCGTTTTCCGACGCAATGGTTCAATTATTTTGATTTTTGGCAACAATGAAAAACATCGATGAATTAAGTCTAACAGAACTTATTCCGCAAAGGCCGCCTTTCGTGATGATTGACCGTCTGGTTTCGTGCGATTTGGTGAAAACCGTTACGGAACTTACTGTCCGTCAAGATAATCTGTTTTTTGAAAACGGCCATCTTTCGGCTTCGGGACTGATTGAGAACATTGCTCAGACTTGTGCCGCCCGCATGGGTTACCTGAACCTCGAAAATGGAAAATCGGTGAAAATCGGTGTGATTGGCGCCATCAGCAACCTGAACATCAACCGCACGCCATCTGAAAACGAGCGTTTGGTCACAACCATTGAAGTGCTGCAGGAAGTGTTTTCGATGGTTTTGGTGGATGCCAAAATAGAAAGCGGCGCAGAGGAAATCGTC
>JAZQPN010000412.1:0-3952 GCA_045628585.1 Bacteroidales bacterium
GCGACAGGGTCAGCCTTTTTGCAAAACCCACCTTTAATTATATAGGAACCGAACTTGCCGGTGAATTTTTCTACAACAATCCGGTGAATTTCGTTTTGACCATCATCGCAATTATTGCATTGATTAAAAACAAAATAGAAATCAGCAAGATTACAAAACGGTTGCTGTTGCTCACCGCATTGCCCATGATTTTCCTGTTTTGGCTCTTTGCCCTGACGCGCCCCACATTGCCGCATTGGAATGCCCCCGCATTTGTCCTGCTCATCCTTGCCGCTTCGGCCTATTTGAGCGGAAAAGAGACTAACCCTGGCAAGCTGTTCCCGAAATGGATAAAAGCATCGCTGATGGTCACATTTATCGTGGCAATTGTCGGATCAATCGAAATCAAGACTGGATTCATTCCGTTGGACAAACACACCGAGGAAACCCAAATTGGCAAGGACGATTTCACCCTCGACATGTACGGCTGGCATCAACTTGGCGAAAAGTTTGCAGTTTTCCGAAACGAAAAAATAGCGGATGGCACAATGTGCGAAACCGATGCCATAGTCTGCCAAAACTGGTTTCCTGCCGCCAACATCGATTATTATCTTGCAAGACCGTTGAACATGACGGTCTTGGGACTTGGTCATCCCGAAAACATTCACAAATACATGTGGATCAATGAGGAACGCGGCGGATTGCAGCGCGGCAACAATTACTGGTTCATTACAGATTCGCATTATTTCCACGACCCGACGGAAATATATACAAACGGGATGTTTTCCGAGATTGAATTGTTGGGACAAATTCCGATTGAAAGATGTGGCAAAACCGTGAAAAACTGTTTCGTTTACAAGTGCTCCAACCTGCACTATTTTCCGAAGTCCCTTCAGGAGCTAAAGTCAGGAAGGCTTGACGAATCCGAAAGGCCATAACATCTTACATCCGGAAACAACTAAAACCATGGAGAGGCCCGCAGCGCAAGCCTCTCCATGGTTAAAACATTAAAGTCCACTATTCCGCAAACAATGTTATAATGTTCAGAATCACTTCCGATGCCTTTTCCATGCTTTCCAACGGAACATATTCCAACTTGCCGTGGAAATTGTGGCCGCCGGCAAAAATGTTCGGGCAAGGCAGTCCCATGAAGGAAAGGTTAGCGCCATCGGTGCCGCCACGGATTGGCTGCACTTTCGGTTTGATGCCAGCCATTTCGATGGCCTCGATGGCACGCTCGACGATGAAGAAATGAGGCTCAACTTCCTGACGCATATTGTAATACTGATGCTTCAGTTCGAGTTTCACGGCATCACCGTATTTCTTATTCAGAAATTCAGCAACCGAAGTGATGAGGGCTTTCTTTTCTTCGAATTTCTGACGGTCGTGGTCGCGGATAATGTACGACATCGTGGTCTCTTCAACCGTTCCGTTGATTTCGGTCAAATGGAAGAAGCCTTCGTAGCCTTGCGTGTAGCGCGGGCGCTGCTCGACGGGCAGCATGGCGTTGAATTCCATGGCAATCAGCATCGAGTTGACCATCTTGTCCTTGCCATAGCCAGGGTGAATGTTGCTGCCCTGGACATGAATCTTAGCGGCAGCAGCATTGAAGTTTTCGTATTCCAGCTCGCCGATTTCGCCACCGTCCATCGTGTAGGCATATTTGGCACCAAACTTCTTGACATCGAACTTGGCCACGCCGCGTCCGATTTCCTCGTCAGGCGTGAAGCCGATCTTGATTTCGCCATGCTTGAATTCCGGATGCTCCATCATGTATTGTGCGGCAAACATGATTTCGGCCACGCCAGCCTTGTCGTCGGCGCCGAGCAAAGTCGTGCCATCGGTAGTAATCATAGTCTGACCTTTATATTGCTGCATTTCAGGAAATTCGGCAACGCGAAGGACGATGTCCTTTTCGCCATTCAGGATGATGTCGCCGCCATCGTAATTCTTCACAATCTGCGGCTTGATGTCGGCTCCCGAAGCGTCGGGCGATGTGTCGACGTGGGCGATGAAACCGATGGCAGGAATTTCCTTGTCGGTATTCGATGGAATGGCAGCCATCACATAACCATATTCGTCAAGGTCAGCCTGGATGCCCATGGCCTGCAATTCGTCGCGCAACATACGGAGCAAGTCGAACTGGCGCATGGTGCTTGGCTGTGTTTCGGAGTTTTCGTCGGAGGTCGTCTCAACGGAGACATATCTCAGGAATTTGTCTAATAATTTTTCCATGATGATTTTGAATTTGTATGGCACAAAAATAGGAAAAGCATTTGAAACAAAGCCTTTCCATGAAATAAAAAATCACGGCCAGCACCCCGACCGTGATTTTCAACTTAAAAAAACTGAAACACTTATCGTGTTTCGGCATGTCGTTTCGATTTCTTCCTGTCTTTTGCCCAAAGACCGTAAACTTCACTCACATTGCCTGCGGTGGTGAAAGCGTTGATTTCGTTCTTGTTAAGGAATTCCATCAAGGATGAAAATTCGTCTTTGGACAAAAGAGCTTCCAATTCGATGGATTTTTCGTTGGTGTAACCGCCAATCACTTCGTAAAGCGTGCAGCCGCGTTTCAGGTCATCGATGATGTAACGGCGGACACGGTCGTAGTCTTTCGTAACGACACAGACGCGCTTGCGGTTGTTGAGGCTTGCCGTGAAATAGTCGACCACAAGGCCGTTAATCCAAGTGCCAATCAAACCGATGACGACCATGCGGAACGGATTGATGGCGAAAGCCGAGAGGCAGATGATGGCACCAGCAATGCTCACCGATTTGCCAATATCGAAATGCAGGTATTTGTTCACGATTTTTGCCAAAATGTCCAAACCGCCTGTTGAAGCATTGATAGAGAACATGATGGCTTGCGCCGCACTCAGCATCAGCACGAAGCAGCAAAGGTCGAACCAAGGATCGCCCATGACGGATTGCGCACCCGTGACCGGATTGTCGCAAGCGAAAGTCTCCCAAGGCAAAACGGCCGCCCAAAAATCGGTCAAAGGACCGAGAATCATGGCCGAATAGACTGTCTTGGCACCAAACTCCTTACCAATAAGGAAATAAGCCAAAACAAGCAGTATGGCATTGATAACCATAATGATAACGGAAAGACTGATTTGAACGCCCATCTTTTCAAAAATGCCGCTTAAAACGATTGAAAGGCCGGAAATGCTGCCCACAATCAGTTTGCTCGGGACAAGAAAATAATAAACGGAGGCAGCGGTCAAAAGCATGCCGAGGGTCATGATGACAAGTTCGACCCAAAACTTTTTAGTGCCCAACGTTCGGGCAACAAGGTTAAAAAAACTATTCATATCTAATTGATTATTAAATATTTAATTACTCATTCACTAATTTTGAAAACGGCTGCAAAGAAACGGAATATTTTGCAATTTCCGTCCTTTGTAGCAAAATAAAATGTACTTTTGTGCTTTAATTAAATCTAATCCAAACAATCCATGAAAATCATTGCCATTTGCGCCATCGATCAGGAAGCTGTGAAATTTGAGCTTCCAAATGCCGAAATCCATTTCATTCAGGGCGGTGTGGGCAAAACCCTTTCCGCTTTTCATCTCACCAAAGCCATCTGCGAAATCGAGCCTGACATAGTCATCAATTTCGGAACGGCTGGAACCGTAAAACACAATGTCGACGACATAATCGTCTGCAACCGTTTTGTTGACAGGGATTTACGAAAAGTCAGCATTGACTGCGTTGAAAGCGAATATCAATTCAAACCTATTAAAGGTCTGCCGTTCTTGGAGAAAGTCAAGGAATACGGAACCTGCAACACGGGCGACAGTTTCGTCACCGAACTGGCCGATTTGGAAGGCGATGTGGTCGATATGGAAGCCTTTGCCGAAGCCACAGTTTGCCACGAAATGAACATTCCTTTCGTTTCCGTGAAATGCGTCACCGACGTCATCGGACAAAACTCCGTGAAACACTGGGAGGACAAACTGGCTGATGC
>JAZQPN010000413.1:0-17874 GCA_045628585.1 Bacteroidales bacterium
TCATGCCATTGGTGCTGATGCGGCATTCGCCGTTGATTTCCTCGCTGCTGACGATGCGTCCCATTACGTCGATGACCTGCAGGGTGGCGCGGCCTTCGTTGCTGATGATGATTTCACCGTTGCTGATGTAGGCGAAATCGCCCGCTGAGCCTGCCGAAGCGGCATCGCCGTTCACGCCAAAGACGAGTTTGAAGCGCGAAGCGTAGTCGCTGGTTCTGGCATCGAAAGTGTATGTAGGGACGGGCCATGGCGCGTCTCCTTCCGAACCCATCAAATCCACATCGTTCCCCGTGAGGTTGTCCACCAGATGCAGGTAATTCAAGTCCGCATTTTCCACATTCACCGTGATAGTGTAGCTGCCATTCTTAGCTGCCTTGAAATTGAGCGGCATCTCGCCACGCGTTGAGCTTGTCGAAACGACGGCATAATCCTTTCCATCCTGCGGAATATAGAGTCGTGTGCCGTTGGCATTGAGCATCAGTTTGCCGAGGACGTCGCCTTCGCCGAGTCGCACTATGGCGCGGTCGATGGCGGCGGCACTACGGCCCTGGCTGAGAGTGAGTGCGACGGTTGCAGCGGGCAGGCTGCGTGTGGCGTGAGTGGCAGAAGGGGTGAAAGTGACGCTTTCGCCTGTGCTTTGAGCCTGAACGAACACGCCTTCGCATGGTGCGATTTCAGCATCTGCAACGTCTGCAATGAGTTCCGTGCCAGCCGTATTCATGCGGTAGAAGCTCCTGCCGTCAGCAAGGTGGGCATTGCAAGGGTAGGGGTTGCCCACCAGGTTGAAGCCGGCAAAATCGGCATTTGCAACATATTCCAGTCCCTTGTCATCAGTGGCGGCAAAACCTCCACGGAAAACGATTGTCGTGTTGTTCCTGTTGGCATAGAGGTAGCCGCTTTGGTTCTCGATGCCGAATGTCGCAACCTTATAGTTGAGCCATTCCTTGTTTTCCTCGTCGCCCGCCTGGCTGAAGCGGTAGAGGTCGTAGTCGTCGGCTGGGTCGGTTGCCATTCCCGCTGGAAGGAATGTGGCGGCCACTGGCGAGGAAACCAGATACCAGTTGCCAGCACCTTCTCCATAGCCTTCAATGTCTTTCTTCATGGTGATGTCGTTGCAGGCAACCGTTCCGTTGTTGACGAATTGCGCACCGTTTTCAAGGGTGATGAGGTCTGCTGTCAAGGTCTTGCCTTCGGCAATGGTGAGCGTCTTGCCAGCAGCAACATTCACGGAGTGTACGGAGGCATTGCTGCCTGTGGCATCGAAAATGCAGTTGGTGTTGAGGAAGGCGTTGTGGCAAGGCATGGAAGGCACTTCGTTTTCCGCCCAGTTGGCGGCGGTGTTCCATTCGCTGCCCGTGCCGTTGAAGTGGTAGTCTTCTCGGTCGTATTCAATGAAAGTGTAACCGAAAGTGTAACCCAATCCTCTCCATGTGTTTTGATATGAATTCGTTGTGTTTTTCGGAATGTAAACCTTGTCTGTGGCATCTGGAATATAAGAAACCAGAGCTGGTGCGGTTTGGGCTTTGGAAATGATGTTGGTGAAATTGCAATACACAAAGGCATCTTCGTCAATTCTGGTCACGGAACTGCCGATGGTGAGCGCGCCGGTGAAGTATGAACAATATGCAAAAGCATGGTATTCAATTTTTGTCACGGAATTCGGGATGGTGAGCGCGCCGATGAAGCCTGAACAATGTGCAAAAGCATTTTCTCCAATGCTTGCCACTGAATTGCCGATGGTGAGCGAGCCGTTGAAGCCTGAACATCTAAAAAAGGCAAACTTTCCCATGACCGTCACGGAATTCGGGATAGTGAGCGCGCCGATGAAGCCTGAACAATTTTCGAAAGCACTTCCTCCAATGCTGGTCACGGAATTGCCTATGGTAAGCGAACCATTGAAGCCTGAACAGTATGCAAAAGCATCATTTCCAATGCTGGTCACGGAATTCGGAATATTGAGCGAACCTGTGAAGTGTATACAGTCATTGAAAGCATTATTCCCAATGCTTGTCACGGAACTGCCGATGGTGAGTGCGCCGGTGAAGCCTGAACAATTTTCGAAAGCACTTCCTCCAATGCTTGTCACGGAGTTTGGGATGCTGAGCGAACCTGTTAACTCATCACATTGGTAAAAGGCACAATCGCCGATTTCCGTCACGGTGTAGCTTGTGCCATTGTCGGTGACGGTCTCGGGCAGTGTGATGTCGCCTTCTGGTTTGGTGAAGCCGTCCCATCCATTGGCATTATCGGCATTTGGCGCCACGATGCTCACCCAATGCTTTTCTGCATCTATGATTCTGTAATAGAGGGTCTGGCCAGTGGAGCAGATGGCGGAGAAATCGTATTGGTTGTAGAAGTTGGCCACAAGATGGCAGTCATTATCATAAGTGAAGGTGTAAGGGTTGTCGGTTGATACCAGCACGCCGTTTTCCGTCCAACCGCCAAACTTACAGTTTTCGTTAGGAGTGGCGGTGACGACGGCTTCGTTGTTATCGCAGGTGGCATACTGTTCTATGATTGCCGAACCTAACTCGGGATTGTTCGATGCCACAGTAAGGCTATACACGAAATGATTCCATATTAGGCTGTCAAATCCACTCCATCTGGCTTTGTAAACATCGGCTCTGCCGCAATGCACAAAGATGGCTCCTAAATATGGCAGTTCTGCAAAAGTCTGCGAGCCTAAACTAGGCGGTGTGGCTGGCTTGGCAATGATGTAGTTGAAACCTGAACAGTATGCAAAAGCCCCATCTCCAATGCTTGTCACAGATTCGCCGATGGTGAGTTTGTCGGTGAGGCCCGTACATTTATAAAAAGCATGCTCTCCAATGATTGTTACGGAATTGGGGATGGTAAGAGCGCCAGTGAAACCTGAACAGTTTGCAAAAGCCCAATCTCCAATGCTTGCCACGGAACTGCCGATAGTAAGCGAGCCGTTGAAGCTTGAACAGCCTTCAAAAGCATGATTTCCAATGCTTGTCACGGAATTGGGAATGGTAAGTGCGCCGGTGAAGCCTGAGCAATTATAAAAAGTCCAATCACTAATGCTTGTCACGGAATTGGGGATTGTGAGCGAGCCGGTGAAGCCTGAACATCCATCAAAAGCCCACTCTCCGATGCTTGTCATGGAATTAGGGATGATGAGCGAACCTGTGAAGCCTGAACACCATGTAAAAGCATAATTTCCAATGCCGGTCACGGAATTAGGAATGATGAGCGAGCCGTTGAATCCTGAACAATCATAAAAAGTCCGGTTTTCAATGCTGGTCACGGAATTCGGGATATTGAGCGAACCGGTGAAGCCTGAGCATTTCTCAAAAGCACCGCTTCCAATGCTGGTCACGGAATTCGGAATGTTGAGCGAACCGGTGAAGCCTGAACAGTATTCAAAAGCACAATCTCCAATGCTTGTCACGGCATTGCCGATGGTGAGCGAACCTGTGAAGCCTGAACATCCTTCAAAAGCATGATTTCCAATGCTTGTCACGGAACTGCCAATGGTGAGTGAGCCTGTGAATCCTGTACAGTTATAAAAAGCATAATTTCCAATGCTTGTCACGGAATTCGGGATGGAGAGTGAGCCGGTGAAGCCCGAACAACCTTTAAAAGCATCATCTGGGATACTTGTCAAGGAACTGCCGATGGTGAGCGTTCCGTTGAAGCCTGAGCAACCATAAAAAGCCTCTTCTCTAATGCTGGTCACAGAATTCGGTATGGTGAGCGAACCGGTGAAGCCTGAACAATTATAAAAAGCCTCGTATCCAATGCTTGTTACGGAACTGCCAATGGTGAGCGAACCTTTGAAGCCTGAGCAACCGCAAAAAACCCGATAAGCAATACTATCCACGGCATTGCCGATGGTGAGCGAGCCAGTGAAACCCGAACAACCATTAAAAGCCTCTTCTCCGATGCTGGTCACGGAATTCGGGATGTTGAGCGAACCAGTGAAGCCTGAACAATTATAAAGAGCTTGTTTTTCAATGCTTGTCACGGAACTGCCAATGGTTAGTGTGCCGTTGAAGCCTGAACATTCATAAAATGCCTCTTTTCCAATACTGGTCACAGAATTCGGTATGGTGAGCGAGCCAGTGAACCCCGAACATCCATAAAAAGCTTGTTTTTCAATGCTTTCCACAGCATCGCCGATGGTAAGCGAACCCGTAAAGCCTGAACAACCAATAAAAGCCTTTTCTCCAATAGTTGTCACGGAACTGCCGATGGTGAGCGAACCCGTAAATCCTGAACAGATTTCAAATGCCCTCTCTCCAATGCTTGTCACGGAATTCGGTATGGTGAGCGAGCCTGTGAGGTCTGAACAGTCATAGAATGCATAGTCGCCGATTTCCGTAACGGAGTAGGTGGCTCTGTTGTGGCTGACGGTTTCGGACAGCGTGATGTCACCTTCCGGTTTTGTGACGCCTGCGCCGTTCCATCCGTTTTCGTTATCGCCAACTGGCGGCACAATACTTACCCAACGCTTTTCTTCATCAATGATTCTGTAGTAGAGCTTTTGGCCGGTTGAGCAAATGGCAGTGAAATCATACTGGCCTGTGCTGACAAAGTTGGCCACAAGGTTGTGGTGGTTTATCAAGTCGAAGGTGTATGGGTTGTCGGTTGAGACCACCTCACCGTTCTCAGTCCAATTTGCGAATATGTAGTTGTCTTCGGGTGTTGCCAAGACAGTGGCTTCGTGGTTTTCGCAGGTGGCAGGTTGTGTTACTTCTGCAGTGCCAAATTCCGGGTCCGCCGATGTCACCGTGAAGTCGTACATGCCGTAGTCTTCCTCTATCAAATCTCTAAAATCATACCACCCGTCTTTGATTTTATAGTCGTTTCCACTGCCGCAAGGCACGAGGATGGATTGCAAACCTGAACTTTCATAAAAAGCACCAATGCCCATGGTAGGCGGCGTGGCGGGTTTTGCAATGATTTGCGTGAATCGGGTGCGTTCAAAAGCACGTTCTCCAATGCCCAACACAGATGCGCCGATGGTGAGCGTCCCGGTGAAGCCTGAGCAACCAGAAAAAGCATAACTTTCGATGCTTCCCACGGAATTCGGAATGTTGAGCGAACCGTTGAAGCCTGAACAGTTTTGAAAAGCATGATCGCCAATGCTTTCCACGGAATTCGGAATGATGAGCGAGCCGTTGAAGCCTGAGCAGCCAGAGAAAGCATAATATCCAATGCTTGTCACAGAACTGCCGATGGTGAGCGAGCCGTTGAAGCCCGAACAACCATTAAAGGCATAGTTTTCAATGTGGGTCACGGAATTCGGGATGGTAAGCGAGCCAGTTAAGTCTGAACAGTTATAAAAAGCATATTTTCCAATGCTCGTTACGGAATTCGGGATATTGAGCGAGCCAGTGAGGCCTGAACAACCATAAAAAGCATATTGCCCAATGCTTGTCACAGCATCGCCGATGGTGAGCGAGCCGGTTAAATCTGAACAACCATAAAAAGCATAATCTTCAATGCTTATCACTGTGTAAGTCGTGCCGTTGTGCTCGACGGTTCCGGACAGTGCGATGTCACCTTCCGGTTTGGTGATGCCGTCCCATCCATTTGCGTCATCGCTAAGCGGGGCCACAATGCTTACCCAACGCTGATCCGTATCGATGATTCTGTAGTAAAGTGTCAGACTGGTTCCGTAGGTGACGGCGAAATCGTAATTCCTGAAGAAGTTGGCCACAAGGTGGCAGTTGCCTTCCTGGGTGAAGGTGTAAGGGTTGTCGGTTGAGACCACCTCGCCATTTTCCGTCCAGTTGGTGAACCTGCAGTGTGGATTAGCTTCGGCTTTGACAGTGGCCTGGAGATTATCGCAGCTGGCATACCGCTCGACGTTTGCCGAGCCAAGATCCGGGTCCGCCGGTGCCACGGAGAGGTCATACAAGAATTCTCCCATTATTTTGTCGGATACTTCGTTCCAGCTGTCTTTGTAAACATCGACTTTGTCGCATTGCACGAAGATGCTTTGCAATGCTGACATATCATTAAAAGCATTAGCCCCCAAGGTAGGAGGTTGCGTGGCAGGCATGGCAATGATATGAGTGAATCCGGAAGAATGAAAAGCCCACTCTCCGATTTGTGTCACAGAATTGCCGATGGTGAGCGAGTTGGTGAAGCCTGTACAGTCTTCAAAAGCAAAATTTCCAATGCTTGTCACGGAATTCGGGATGACGAACGAACCAGTGAAGCCCGAACAACCATTAAAAGCACGGTTTCCAATGCTTGTCACGGAATTCGGAATGACGAGCGAGCCGGTGAATTTGCATTGTGAAAAAGTTTCACTCTCAATGTTGGTCAGGAAATTGCTGATGGTGAGCGAACCGGTGAAGCCTGAACAATCTTGGAAGGCACTTCCTCCAATGCTTGTCACGGAATTAGGAATGGTGAGCGAGCCGGTGAAGTTTGAACAATTTGCAAAAGCACCTTCTCCAATGCTTGTCACTGCATTGCCGATAGTGAGCGGGCCTGTGAATCCTGAACAGTATTCAAAAGCACCATCCCCAATGCTTGTCACGGAATTCGGTATGGTGAGCGAGCCAGTGAAGTGTGAACAGCCATAAAAAGCATCATTTCCAATGCTTGTCACGGAACTGCCGATGATGAGCGAGCCGGTGAAGCCTGTGCAATCGTCAAAAGCAGAAATTCCAATGCTTGCCACGGAATTGGGGATGCTTAACGTGCCTGTTAAGTCGCTACAATGGTAAAAGGCATAGTCGCCGATTGCCTTCACGGTGTAGCTTGTGCCATTGTGGATGACGCTTTCGGGCAGCGTGATGTCGCCTTCCGGTTTGGTGATGCCGATGCCGCTCCATCCATTTTCGTTATCGCTAGTCGGCGGCACAATGCTCACCCAATGCTGTTGGGCGTCGATGATTCTGTAGTAGAGCTTTTGGCCTGTTGCGCAAATGGCAGTAAAATCGTACTGGTCTGTGATGATAAAGTTGGCCACAAGGTTGTAGTCGCCGCTCAAGGTGAAGGAGTGAGGGTTGGCTGCTGAGAATTCCATGCCGTTTTCCGTCCAGTTTACGAACCTGTAGCAATCGTTAGGCGTTGCCAAAACAGTGGCTTGGGTGTTGCAGTCGGGTTGCTGCGTTATGCTTGCCGAACCAAAATCCGTGTTCGCCGATGCCACCGTGAGGCCATATACGATGTCTTCCGCTATCATGCTGTCATAAGCGCTCCAGCTGGTTCCATAGGCTCCGCCTTTGCCGCATGGCACGGTGATGGTTTGCAATCCCTGAATGTTATCGAAAGCATAATCGCCCAAGGTAGGCGGTGTGGCTGGCTTGGCAATGATTTGGGTGAGATTGGCATATTGAAAAGCACTCTGTCCAATGGCTGTTACAGAGCTGCCAATGGTGAGCGGACCGGTGAAACCTGAACAATATGAAAAGGCATAACTGTCAGTCACGGAATTGCCAATGGTGAGCGAACCATTGAAGCCTGAGCAATGTGCAAAAGCTTGAGTTCCAATTCTTTCTACGGAATTAGGGATGGCGAGCGAACCTGTTAAGCCGCTACATTTGAAAAAGGAAAAATATCCAATGCTTGTCACGGAATTGGGGATTGTGAGCGAGCCTGTGAATCCTGAACAGTTTTCAAAAGCACCATTCCCAATGCTTGTTACGGAATTGCCGATGTTGAGCGAGCCGGAGAAATTTGAACAGTTTGCAAAAGCATAAGTTCCAATGCTTGTCACGGCATCGCCGATGGTGAGCGAGCCGCTGAGGCCTGAACAGTTTTTGAAGGCATCGTTTCCAATGCTTGTCACGGAGTAGGTTGTGGCTCCGAAAGTTACGGTGGAAGGTATGACAAAATCATGGGCTGTAAAGTCCTCGGTGTGTCCCACCAACGCAACGGTGGGCGGGTTGGTGCCTGTAATGCTGTAGTTCAGGCCTTCAGATGTTGAGAAATAGAAATTGGCCACAAGGTTGCGGTCATCGGTCATGGTGAAGGTGTAAGGGTTGGTTATTGAGGCAGGCACGCCGTTTTCAGTCCATCTGGTGAATATGCAGTTTGCGGCAGGTGTGGCGATGATGGAGGCTATTTGGGAGTTCCCGCAGTCGGGTTGCTGCGTTATGCTTGCCGAACCTAAAGCGGGAGTTGCCGATGCAACCGTGAGCTCATACACGAAGTCTTCCACTATCATGTCATCGTCAAAATCACTCCAGCTTTCTATATATGCATCCTTTTTGCCGCAAGGCACGGTGATGGATTGCAATCCTGACATATACAAAAAAGCATCATTACCCAAAGTAGGCGGCGTGGCAGGCTTGGCAATGATATTGGTGATGCCTGAACAACGATAAAAGGCAGTTTCTCCAATGCTTGTCACGGAACTGCCGATGGTGAGTGAGGTGAAGCCTGAACACCATTCAAAAGCGTAAATTCCAATGCTTGTCACTGAATTGGGGATGTTGAGTGAACCTTTTAAAGGACAGCCCCTAAAAGCATAATTCCCAATGCTCGTCACGGAACTGCCGAGGGTGAGCGTGCCGCTGAGTTTGTAACAATCATCAAAAGCACATCCGCCAATGCTTGTCACGGCATCGCCGATGGTGAGCGAGCCGGTTAAATCTGAACAATCACTAAAAGCGTCGTCCCTAATGCTTGTCACAGAGTAGGCCGTGCCTCCGTAAGTTACGGTGGAAGGTATGACAAGATTATGGATGGTGTTGCCATAGACCTTTCCAGTCAGCGCAACGGTGGGCGGGTTGGTGCTTGTAATGCTGTAGTTCAGATTATCGATAGTGAAATCTTGCGCCTTCAGCGCGAAGCAGCAGCACAGCAAGGCTGCGAGAATGAGTAGTGTTTTCTTCATTTGGTATGTAAGTGTTTGTGATTTTTCAAATTTGGCGACAAAGGTAGGGGAAATTTGGTTTGGTTTTGTGTTTTGGGAAACAAATCTGATACGAATTTTTCATTAATCTTTGCTTCTTCACGCCTGCCGCTTCAGACCATAAAGATTCCCGCCCTGCGGTCGGGAACGGAGAACTTCGGGAGTAATAGATAAGCGGCGGCCTGTCATAGCGCTTAGCGTGAACCTCACTCGCCGCCGCATTTTGACTACTCCTAACAGCATCCGTTCCCGCCGAGGCGGGAGTCTATATAAATTCTATTCGCTACAAAATCAGTCATCTGTTATACTACAGCCAAACCAATTCGAAGGTTATGCGTGTTCCTTGCTGCATGAAAACAGTTAACAGACATCATGCTCATGAAAGGCTGCGTGAAGAGAATGACGTTTTTGAGGTTTTAGGGGTGAGTCGCAATAGTGCCGTTTGGCATCGCTGAGGGTGTGAAAACAAATGTGCAATGGCACCTTGACAATTGTCAGGTCTGTTTTGCATGCAGTGCAACGGCACCTTGCCAATTGTCAGAAGCACATTGCACGTGTGCAAAGGTACCTTGCCAATTGTCAGAAGCGCTTTGCAATTGCAATCTAACGCCTTCATCATGCAGTGAATCTTACCAATCAGTGAAATTGATGCGCTTGCGCATTAATAATTCTGTATAATCTGTTAAATCTGTAGTTTGTTGGTAATCAGCATAATCAGCGGTTTGAAAAAAATCTCCATATCTCCCGCATATCCTTTCGGATATTGAAAAAGCCCTGACCATACGGCCAAGGCTTTCCACTTAATATAAATAAATCAATAAGCTATTTCTTGCTTCTCTTGCTCAAGGCGTAGGCAGCGCCGAAGCCGATGAACAGCAAGGCGCCGCTGCCAAGTGGTGCGGCATCCTGGTTGGTGTTCAAGCCGTGTCCGGGCAAAAGCGGAGCGGCCGTGTTGCCGCCGTTGTCAGCGTCGCGGGTCTCGCCGCGGCCAAAGAGGCCGCCGCCATTAGACTGTCCGTTGTCGCCGAAATACTGTGCCGATGCACCGAGTGCCATGCCGAGAACGATTGCTAATGTCAATGCTAATTTCTTCATTTTATTGCGTGTTTATTATTTGTTCAACTTTAATTCATTCGTTTTCCGAGGCTGCGAGGTCTCAAGGTCTCGTGACCCCGATGCCTCGCGTCTCGTATTCCATTTATTTTACTACAATCTTCTGCGTCCTACCGTCAAGGTTGAGGATATAGAGGCCTGCGGTGAGGCCGTTGGTGCTGATGCGGCATTCGCCGTTGATTTGTTCGCTGCTGACGATGCGACCCAGCACGTCGATGACCTGCAGGGTGGCGCGGCCTTCGTTGCTGACGATGATCTCACCGTTGCTGATGTAAGCGAAATCGCCCGCTGAGCCTGCCGAAGTGGCATCGTCCTTCACGCCAAAGACGAGTTTGAAGCGCGAAGCGTAGTCGTCAGTCTTGGCCTCGAAAGTGTAGCTCGCTGAGCCTGTCGAAGCGGCGGCGGCCATCAAATCCACATCGTTCCCCGTCAGGTTATCCACCAGATGCAGGTAATTCAAGTCCGCATTATCCACATTCACCGTGATGGTGTAGCTGCCATTCTTAGCTGCCTTGAAGTTGAGCGGCATTTCCGTACGGCCCGCTGAGCCTGTCGAAGCGGATTCTGTCGAAGCGCCGCTCGTTGAGCTTGTCGAAGCGACGGCCAGTTCTTCCTTATTCTGATAGAAACAGATTTCGGAGGCATTGTCCTGCAACCTGAATTTCGGCAGCGATTCGCCGTTCATGTTCAGGTAGGCGCGGTCGATGACCTTGCCGTCGGCCAGCAGTTCCACGCGGATGTCCTGCAAGCTGCTCTTCTCGCCACGGGTCACGTTGGCGGCGCCGCTTGCCTGTGTGAAGGTGACGGTGGCATCGCTGTTGGCCGCCACGGCGAAGACGCCCGTGCAAGGTGCCAAAATAGGTTCGGCGACGACCTCAAGGTCGGTGCCGGCGGCGTTCATCTTATAGTAATAGTTGCTGCTGCGCAGGTTGGTGCCCGAAATGGTGGCGTTGCAAGGGTAGGGGTTACCTACCAGGTTGAAGCCTGGGAAGTCAACGCCTTCGCCTTCATCGTATTCCAGTTCCTTGGTGCCGGTGGCGGCCAAATCTCCATGGAAAATGATAGTTGTGTCATTCTTGCAGGCATAGAGGTAGCCGTTTTGGTTCTCGATGCCGAATGATTCGGCCTTGTAGTTGAGCCATTCGCGGCCTTCCTCGTCGCCCGTCTGATTGAAGCGGTAGAGGTCGTAGTCGTCGGCTGGGTCGGCTTTCATTCCCACAGGAAGCGATGTCGTTGCCACTGGCGAGGAAACCAGATACCAGTTGCCTGCGCCTGTGCCATAGCCTTCAATGGCTTTCTTCACGGTGAGGTCGTCGCAAATAATCGTTCCGTTGTTGACCAATTTCGCACCGTTTTCAAGGGTGATGGAGTCTGCCGTTAAGGTATTGCCTTCGGCAATGGTGAGCGTCTTGCCTGCGGCAACATTCACGGAATGTAGGGTGGCATTGTCATCTGTGGCATCGAAAATGCACTCGGCGTTGACGAAGGCATTGTGGAAAGGCAGGAAAGGCACTTGGTTTTCCACCCAGTTGGCGGCGGTGTTCCATTCGCTGCCGTTTGCGCCGTTGAAGTGGTAGTCTTCACTGTTGTATTCAATGAAAATATAATCATATCCGCCCCATGCGCTTTCGTATGAATTCGTTGTGTTTTTCGGAATGTAAACCTTGCTTGAAGCATTTGGAATTTTTGAAGCCAGGCTTGGTGCGGTTTGGGATTTGGAAATGATGTTGGTGAAATTGCAATCCAAGAAAGCACTGTCTCCAATTCTTTCCACGGAACTGCTGATGGTGAGCGAGCCGGTGAAGCCAGAACAGCCCCAAAAAGCGTGATCACCAATGCCTGTCACTGAATTGCCGATGGTGAGCGGACCGGTGAAGCCTGAACAGTTATTAAAAGCAGAATTTCCAATGCTTGTCACTGAGTTGGGGATGATGAGCAAGCCGGTGAAGCCTGAACAGTTCTTAAAAACAGAATTTCCAATGCTTGTCACTGAATTGCCAATGGTGAGCGAACCGGTGAAGCCTGAACAATCATAAAAAGCCTCGTTTCCAATGCTAGTTACGGAATTGCCGATGGTGAGCGAGCCGTTGAAGCCTTCACAGCAACTAAAAGCAAAATTCCCAATGTTTGTCACGGAGTTCGGTATGTTGAGCGAACCCGTTAAGCCAACACATCTGTAAAAGGCCCATTCGCCGATTGCCGTCACGGTGTAGGTCGTGCCGTTGTATCCGACGGTTTCGGGCAGTTCGATTTCGCCTGTGGGTTGGGTAATGTCTTCCCATCCATATTGGTCATTGCTAAACGGTGCTACAATGCTCACCCAATGCTTTTCGGCATCGATGATTCTGTAGTAGAGGAGTTGACCGGTGGTGCAAGTGGCAGCTAGGTCAAAATCTAAAGATTTTTCTATTATTCTAATGTCATCAGCTACGTCCCAGCTGTTTCTATAGTTTTCTCCACTGCCGCTTGGCACGAATATGGATTGTAATTCACTGATATGATCCAAAAGATTGGCAACCGTTTGAGGCGGCGTGGCAGGCTTGGCAACGATGTGGACGAATTTGGTCCAGGAAAAATTGTGATCTCCAATGTTTGTTACGTCACTGCCGATGAAGAGCGTGCCGTTAAGGCCTGTACAATTTGTAAAAGCGCCTTTGCTTGTCAAGGAATGGAGGATAGCGAGCGAACCGGTGAAGCCTGAACAGTCATAAAAAGCATAGTCTCCAATGCTCGTCACTGAATCCGGTATTATGAGCGAGCCCGTGAAGCCTGAACATTCATAAAAAGCATGGCCTCCGATGCTCGTCACTGAATTCGGGATGTTGAGCGAACCTGTCAGTCCATAACATTGGTAAAAGGCATAGTCGCCGATGGCAGTAACGGTGTAGCTTATGCCATCGTAGGTGACGGTTCCGGGCAGTGTGATGTCACCTTCTGGTTTTGTGACGCCTGCGCCGTTCCATCCATTTCCGTCATTGCTAATCGGCGGCACAATGCTTACCCAATGCTGTTGGGCATCGATAATTTTGTAGTAGAGCTTTTGTCCGGTCTCGCAAATGGCGGTGAAATTGTATTGCTCTGTGATGGTAAAGTTGGCCACAAGGTTGCGGTCGCTTTCCAAGGTGAAGGTGTAAGGGTTGTCTAATGAGACCTGCATGCCATTTTCCGTCCAATTATAGAATCTGTAGCAATCGTTAGGCGTTGCCGAAACAGTGGCTTGGGGGTACTCGCAGTCGGCTTGCTGTGTTATCATTGCCCTGCCCGACTCTGGGTTGGCCGATGCTACCGTGAGGCCATACACGAAGTCTTTCGTTATCAAGCTGGCATAAGTGCTCCAACTGGCTTTATAGTCATTCTCCTTGCCGCAAGGCACGGTGATGGACAGCGATAGCGATTCTTCTGAAATAAAAACGTAATTGCCCAAATCAGGCGGTGTGGCAGGCTTGGCAATGATGTCGGTAAAGCCCGAACAGTTATAAAAAGCATAATTTTCAATGCTTGTCACCGAACTGCTGATGGTGAGTGTGCCAGTGAAGTTTGTACAGCCATTAAAAGCCATCTCTCCAATGCTTGTCACGGCATTGCCGATGGTGAGCGAGCCGGTGAAGCCTGAACACTGGTTAAAAGCATTATTTCCAATGTTTGTCACGGCATTGCCGATGGTGAGCGAGCCGGTGAAGCCTGAACAACCAGAAAAAGCAAAATTTCCAATGCTTGTCGCCGAATTGGGGATGGTGAGCGAGCCGGTGAAGCCTGAACACTGGTTAAAAGCATTATTTCCAATGTTTGTCACGGCATTGCCGATGGTGAGCGAGCCGTGGAAACCTTCACATTTATAAAAAGCATCGTTTCCAATGCTTGTTACCGAATTCGGGATGGCGAGCGAGCCTGTCAAGCCGCCACATTTGTAAAAGGCATAACTGTTGATTTCAGTCACGGTGTAGCTTGTGCCGTCGTATTCGACGGTTTCGGGCAGCGTGATATCGCCTGCGGGTTTGTTGTAGCCGTTCCATCCATTAGCGTTATCGCCATTCGGTGCCACAATCTTCACCCAATGCTGCTCTGCATCGATGATCCTATAGTAAAGTGTCTGGCCAGTTTCGCAGATGGCGGAGAAATCGTAATTCCTGAAGAAGTTGGCCACAAGGTGTCGGTCGCTATTCTGGGTGAAGGTGTAAGAGACGTCGGTTGAGACCACCTCTCCGTTTTCAGTCCAGCCGGTGAACGTGGCATTTCCGGCAGGTGTGGCGGTGACGGTGGCTTGGAGGTTTTCGCAGATGGCCAGTTGTGTTATTTCTGCCGTGCCAAAATCAGGGTTTGCCGATGCCACCGTGAGGTCAAATAAAAAGGCTTCCGTTATTATAGCATAAGCGTTCCAACTGGAGGTTCCATAGTCGTCGCCCGTGCCGCATGGCACGGTGATGGCTTGCAATTCTGACATGCCATCTAAAGCATTAGCATCTAAAACAGGTGGCGTGGAAGGCTTGGCGACGATTTGAGTGAATTGGGTATTCTCAAAAGCACGTTCTCCAATGCCTAACATGGACCTGCCGATAGTAAGCGAGCCGGTGAAGTGCGAACTGCCAGAAAAAGCATAATTTCCGATGTTCGTTACGGAATCCGGTATGATGAGCGGGCCGGTGAAGCCTGAACAGTTTTCAAAAGCACAAATTCCAATGTGTGTCACGGAACTGCCAATGGTGAGCGAGCCGTTGAAGCCTAAACAAGCTTGAAAAGCATAATCTCCAATGCTCGTCACGGAATTTGGAATGCAGAGCGAGCCGGTGAAAGGGCAGCTTCCAAAAGCATGGTCCCCAATGCTTGTCACGGCATCGCCGATGGTGAGTGTGCCGGTTAAGCTTGTGCAGTTATAGAAAGCCGAATTTCCAATGCTTGTCACAGCATTGCCGATGGTGAGCGAACCGATGAGGTTTGGACAGTCATAGAAAGCCTCTTCTCTAATGCTTGTCACGGAGTAGGCCGTGCTGCCGCAAGTTACGGCAGAAGGTATGACAAGATCAAGGGCAGCAAAGCTCTCGGTGTGTCCTATTAGCGTGACGATGGGGGGATTTTCGCTTGTAACGTTGTAAACCAGTCCATCAGATGTTGAAAAATTGAAATGGGCCACCAGGTTGCGGTCGCTGGTCAATTCGAAGGTGTAAGGGTTGTCGGTTGAGACCTGCACGCCGTTTTCCGTCCAACGGGTGAAAATGCCGCCTTGGGCTGGTATGGCGGCGACGGTGGCCGAACCGTTCGTGCAGTCTGAATATTGTGTTATGCTTGCCCCGCCAAACTCCGGGTTGGCCGATGCCACCGTGAGGTTATGCTGGAAAGAACCTCCCGTTATTTTGTCGTCAAATTTGCACCATCCTTCTTTAGTTTTATAGGCTTCGACCTTTCCGCAAGGCACGGTGATGGTTTGCAATCTCGTCATATAAAAAGCATCATCGCCCAAAGTAGGCGGTGTGGCAGGTCTGGCAATAATATGGGTGAAGCCATTACATCTATAGAAGGCATCATTTCCAATGCTTGTCACAGAACTGCTGATGGTGAGCGAACCGTTGAAACCTGAACAGTAAAAAAAAACGCGTTCGCCAATACTTGTTACGGAATTGGGGATGGTGAGCGAACCTGTGAAGCCTGTACACCATGCAAAAGCATAATCTCCAATGCTTGTCACGGAATTGGGGATGGTGAGCGAGCCAGTGAACCCCGAACATTCATAAAAAGCACTTTTTTCAATGCTTGTCACGGAATTGGGGATGATGAGCGAGCCTGTTAAACCTACACAACCGGCAAAAGCACTTTCTTCAATGCTTGTCACGGAATTGGGGATGGTAAGCGAGCCTGTTAAGCCCGAACAGCCAGAAAAAGCATTATATCTAATGCGTGTCAGTGAATTGGGGAGGGTAAGCGTGCCTGTGAAGCCTGAACATCCATTAAAAGCAAAATTTCCAATGTCTGCCACGGAATTGGGGATGGTAAGCGAGCCAGTGAAGCCTGAACATCGCATAAAAGCCCCAGTTCCAATGTGTGTCACGGAACTCGGGATGACGAGTGAACCTGTGAAACCTGAACAGTCACAAAAGGCATCATCTGCAATGTATGTCACGGAACTGGGAATGGTAAGTGTGCCGGTGAAGTTTGAACAGCCATTAAAAGCTTTTTTTTCAATGCGTGTCATGGAATTCGGGATGGTGAGCGAGCCGGTGAAACCTGAACAGCCACAAAAAGCATAGTCTCCAATGCGTGTCACGGAATTTGGGATGGTGAGCGTGCCGTTGAAGCCTGAACAATACTGAAAAGCACTTCCTTCAATGCTTGTCACGGTATTTGGTATGACAAGAGACCCTTTCAAGCCATTACATTTGTAAAAGGAGCAGTCGCCGATTGCCGTCACGGTGTAACTTGTGCCATAGTCCTCGACGGTTTCGGGCAGTATAAGTTGGCCTATGGGTTGGGTGTAGCCGTACCATGCATACTCGTTATCTTCATTCGGTGCCACAATCTTCACCGTGTGGTTGGTAGTGCTGGTGATTCTGTAATAGAGCGTCTGACCGGAAGGGCATGGGGCTGAGAAATTGTAATTTTGCGCCTTCAGCGCGAAGCAGCAGCATAGCAAGGCTGCGAGAATGAGTAATGTTTTCTTCATTTGGTATGTAATTATTTACTATTTTCAAAATTTGGCGGCAAAAGTACGATAATTTTGCATTGGAGTCCTCTAAAAGTTTGGTGATTATATACTTTTTGGCCCATAGTGGTTTATTTTGTCGGCGTCCGGCAGGCAAGGGCTTGCGGCAGCCAATCAGTGAAATTGATGCGCTTGCGCATTAATAATTCTGTATAATCTGTTAAATCTGTAGTTTGTTGGTAATTAGCGTAATCAGCGGTTTGAAAAAATCTCCAAATCTCCCGCATATCCTTTCGGATATTGAAAAAGCCTTAACCATACGGCCAAGGCTTTCCACTTAATAAATAAATCAAGAAATTTACTTCTTGCTTCTCTTGCTCAAGGCGTAGGCAGCGCCGAAGCCGATGAGCAGCAAGGCGCCGCTGCCAAGTGGTGTCTCTGCATCCTGGTTGGTGTTCAAGCCGTGTCCGGGCAAAAGCGGAGCGGCCGTGTTGCCGCCGTTGTCAGCGTCGCGGGTCTCGCCGCGGCCAAAGAGACCGCCACCCTGTTGCTGGCCGTTGTCGCCGAAATGCTGTGCCGATGCACCGAGTGCCATGCCGAGAACGATTGCGATTGTCAATACTAATTTCTTCATTTTATTGCGTGTCTATTATTTGTTCAACATTAATTCATTTGGTTTCCGAGGCTGCGAGGTCTCGAGGTCTCGTGACCCCGATGCCTCGCGTCTCGTATTCCATTTATTTCACCACAATCTTCTGCGTCATTCCGTTGAGGTTAAGGACATACACGCCTGCAGTCATGCCATTGGTGCTGTCAATACTGTTTTCTTCATTTTATTGCGTGTTTATTCTGTTTGCTTCTGTTTTTATTTTTGACCAAAACTTACAAAACCCTCAAAACCATTTTCCTTTTCTGCTGACGGGCACTTCGCAACCGCTCGTGCCCTGCTGGCAGGCCGCTTGCGCGGTTTGGGGATTGTCCGTTGCGACGTTAGTCGCTGGATCAGCAGCCGGCAGCCCGGTTGGGATGACGGCGTCAGCATCTTGAATCAACAAGTCTTGTTCATGTTTTGTCAGTTTTGTGAGTTTTGGTTATTTGACATTATCTAATTACAATCTTCTGCGTCATTCCGTTGAGGTTAAGGACATACACGCCTGCAGTCATGCCATTGGTGCTGATGCGGCATTCGCCGTTGATTTCCTCGCTGCTGACGATGCGTCCCATTACGTCGATGACCTGCAGGGTGGCGCGGCCTTCGTTGCTGATGATGATTTCACCGTTGCTG
>JAZQPN010000414.1:0-4291 GCA_045628585.1 Bacteroidales bacterium
GTCTGGGTCGTTGGCCTTCACGCCTGGAAAAATCAAGGTGCCGACTTTAATAGGGGTCTGGCGAACTTCCTTTACAATTTTGCCATCAAATTTCGGCATGTTGTATTCAGGCTGAGCAGGAATCTCACCTTTGCGCCAAGTATTGAATTTTTCGGCCACCATCGGTTCGATTTCCTCAATGTTGAAATCGCCGACCAAAATCAAGGTCATGTTGTTGGCCACATAATAGGTATTGTAAAACTCGCGCATCTTCGATGGCTGTGGGTTCTTCAGATGTTCGGTGTAGCCGATAACCGGACGGCCGTAAGGGTGCTCACCGAAAGCTTCGCGGAAAAGT
This sequence comes from Bacteroidales bacterium, assembly GCA_045628585.1. GTDB lineage: Bacteria > Bacteroidota > Bacteroidia > Bacteroidales > F082 > Limimorpha. The sequence continues at coordinate 338 of JAZQPN010000414.1, forward strand.
CCTTCCTGAAAAGCGTTGACAGGGCTGTCGCCATACATGTTCTTCTCTTCGTAAACAGTCTCCAATTCCGACTGGAAAAGACGGAAAACAGGATTGCGGAAACGCTCCACATACACATCCATCCACTTCGAAAGCTGGTTTGACGGGAAGGAATTGAAATACATGGTCTGGTCGTAAGACGTGCCTGCATTCAGGCCTTCACCACCCATTTGGGTAAGAATGACGTCGGTTTCATTCGGAATGGCATAATCCGTCGAAGCAATCGACAACTCATTGATTTTACGCTGAATGCCCTTTCGTACTTCAGGATCATTGGTCTCGTGCAGTTTGTCGTACATCAACGAGATGCTATCCAGATAGACCTTTTCGGCTTCCCAATTAGTGGTGCCAATCTTGTCCGTTCCCTTGAACATAATGTGTTCAAAATAATGCGCCATGCCCGTTGCATCGGCAGGGTCGTTTTTGCTGCCCGCATGGACATAAACACAACCATAGATTTCTGGTGTTGCGTGATCTTCGCACATCACCACTTTCAGACCATTATCCAAATGTATGGTCTTGGTTTTCAAATCTTCCTGCTGGGCAAACGAAAAAAATGCCATCAGCAGAAGTGCAAATAACAAGGATACTTTTTTCATTGCATATAATATTAAGTTGATTATCAAACGAGCAAAGGTAGTGATTATTGTCAAGGCATTGAATCTCAAACAATAAAGAATCACCGCAAGAATTCTTGCGGTGATTCTTATGGAAGCATTCAGTTTTTACTGATAACGTTCAGGAACATATTTTCTGCCGTTCTTGTAGTTGTCAAGGCCTTTCTTCAGGAAGCTAAGGAAAGCGGCTTTGTCCTTACTGTAAGAACGAGGAATCATCAGCATATCGCCGTCGTTGTCGAGCAGCACATAGTAAGGCTGTGCGTTGGCGCCGAAACGGGTTTCCTGGAAGTCGATGTTCTTCGATCCGATGGTCTTCTTCACCTTGCCGTTCTTTTCGGAAACGGTCCAATCTTCTTCCGCCATCTCAGTCTTGTCGTCGACATAAAGAGCGACCACGACATATTCATCACGCAACATCTTCAGCACTTCAGGATCGCTCCAGACGCTGTTTTCCATTTCACGGCAGTTGTTGCAGCCGTGGCCTGTGAAGTCGACAAAGACCGGCTTGTCTTGTGCGCGGGCACAGCTCAAGGCTTGGCCGTAATCGAAATAGCCGCTCAAATCGTGAGGCAATTCAAGGATGTCGCCATATTTCGGTTCTTCGCAAATGTCGGATTCAATCTGTGAGTCAACGTAGGTAATCGTTCTATTCAAGTTGAAATCCAAAGTCTGTTGAGGTGGCAGATAACCTGACAAAGCCTTCAGAGGAGCGCCCCACATGCCAGGAATCATATAGATAACGAAGACAAAGTCAACGATAATGAGAATCAGACGGAACACGCCCAGTTCCTTGACTTCCTTTTCGCCCTTGAAGCGGATCTTGCCCAAGAGATAGAATCCCAGCAAAGTGAAGCACACAATCCAAATGCCGAGGTAAACTTCGCGGTCGAGCAAACCCCAGCCGTAAGCCTGGTCAGCAGTCATCAGGAACTTGAAGCCGAGGGCAACTTCGACGAAGCCCAAAACGACTTTCACTGAGTTCATCCAGCCACCGCTCTTTGGCAGTTTTTGCAGCATGTTCGGGAACATGGCAAACAAGGCAAAAGGCAATGCAAATGCTATTGAGAAAGCAAGCATGCAAATGATTGGCGTCCAAATCTTACCCTGGGTCGATTGAATCAAAACGGTGCCAACGATAGGACCTGTGCATGAGAATGACACAAGCACCAAAGTCAAGGCCATGAAGAAAATACCACCAAGATTTTTGGTACTTTGTTTTTCATCGCTCTTGTTCAACATTCCGCTGCCCAAGGTGATTTCAAATGCGCCGAAGAATGAAGCGGCGAACACCATGAACACGATGAAGAATATCACGTTAGGAATCCAGTTTGTAGCCAACCAGTTGAAAATACCAGTCGTAACACCCTCGCCTCCAATAAAATAGGTTATCAGAATGATAAGTGCGATTGGCAAGGTGTAAAGCAACACGATGAAAAGGAAATACATGATTGCCTTGAAACGACCTTCTTTCTTGCTTTCGCCTTCACCATGCATGAAGAATGACACCGTCATAGGCACCATTGGGAACACGCAAGGCGTCAGCAATGCAGCAAGGCCCCAAAGGATTGCGGAAAGAATCATGCCCCAAAGACTTGTATCAGTGCTTTCGGCACCTTCGGAAGTGAAATATTCGTAATCATCACCACCGGCCTTAATCACCTGATTATCTTCTGCATTTTCGTTTGACGAATCAGCAACTTCTTCAATAGCAGCAGGCATTTCGCCATTGGCACCGGCAACTGGCACATTGAAATCCTCAACCAAAGAAACGCAGCCGCCTTCCTTGCAAGCCTGATAGGAAATATCGCCCACGACGGTGAAAGGCTGATCGGTCAGTTTCTTCAGACGCTGTGCGTAAGTAGCTGTACCAGCGAACTGTACATACTCGACTTCAAAGATGTCGTCGTAGAATTTGTGGCCAGGCGTGACATCTCTTCCCGTTCCAACCAGTTCAAAGAACTCATTAGGTTCGATTTCGAAAACAGTAGGCATTGGGCCTAATTCGGGCATCGAAGTGGAATAGATGTGATACTCAGGGTCAACCGTTGCAGTTGCAACCAAGTCAAACTCGGTTTCGTTGACTTCCTCGATTGAAAACGCCCATTTCACAGGGTCAACAATCTGCGCCTTCGCACCGAAAGGCATTATGGCCACAAAAGCCACAAGCAGACAAAGGAATAATTTCTTCATTTTACGATTGTTTAGTTATAAAATATTGGGGACAAAAATACAAATTATTGTTTTACGACAATCGTTTTTTTTCCTTTACCGTTTACTTTACGAACTTCACAATACAATCAATGCAAATGGGTTGAGAACTAATATCGTCAATAAAGACATTCGCAGGATGCAAATCTTCCAAAACAAGACGATTAGAGATGTAATTGACTCCTTGCCCCGACCAGTTGTCACGAAAACCTTTTGAAAAAGCCAACCTATCAACTTCTTCCTTTGTAGCGAGGCGAAGACAACGGACATAAGGTTGAGTGAGAATGATTCGGAACAGGCCATCAGAATCTCGTGTAAAGCCCACTACATGCATAGCGGTTTCTGGAAAAAGAAAATTATGAAGGGCAATAGCTTCGAGCGCTTTCTGAGTAGTTGAATAAATGGAAGCACGTTCTTTGACGACAGAAGTGTCACCCGATCTGTATTAGACCTTCGCCTCTGCTCCCTGGGCTATCATCGGTCCAAAAGCACCCGTCAATATTTCATCCGAATTTTCGACCCACAAGCGAGAGGCTTTCGCCCATTGTTCGATAAGACATTCTTGAAGCTCATCTACTTGCCAGTTGCTTGGGCCATTTTGGCCACATTCAGCATCTCCACCTGTTGCAAGGCTTGCTCTCGCGTAACTTGCGATGATGGACGCCCCAATAAGAGCCGAACCTGCCTTGCAGAGTCCTGCATGCTCTGGAATAGTGTATCGAGGAAAGTTTGTCGTTCCATTTTGTATTTCGTTTACAAGGTCATCAACGAGTCGCAAGGTCGACAAAACAAAGCCTTCTTTATCAATGGCTTCATAAATGTCTTGAAAACCGCTCATCGTCCTTTATCGTTTTAATTTAACAAGCGCAAAGATACAACAATTTTCGAGACACAGTTAAGGATGACTTGGTTTTCCCATAATAGAATCCTTGTTTTACATCAAGCAACATTCAAAAACCGATTTCGTATCTTTTTGCACTTTGTATCTGTCGTCAATGCGCAGCCCGACAACCCACAAAATATCGCCATTTGCCGAAACCAGCAACCATTGGTTCTCTTTCTGATAATTTGTATATTTCTGATTCAC
>JAZQPN010000415.1:0-1668 GCA_045628585.1 Bacteroidales bacterium
TTTTAGAACAATTTTCCAATGCTTTTCGTACTTTTGCACTCTTAGAAATTAACTTTAAAAATATCATACGATGTACACAAACTTTCAAGAGTATCTGAAGAAGGAATTGGCTCAGATTGAAGCCGATGGCCTTTATAAGCATGAACGTATCATTGAAAGCGCTCAGGGCGCTGAAATCATGGTTGGCGGCAAGGTTTGCCTCAACTTCTGCGCAAACAACTACCTCGGTTTGGCCGACAATCCTGAACTGATTCAGGCCGCCAAGGAAGGTATGGATGCCCGCGGCTATGGCATGGCTTCTGTCCGTTTCATCTGCGGTTGCCAGGACCTTCACAAGAAACTCGAAGCAAAGATTGCTGAGTTCTTCGGCACTGAAGATACCATCCTTTATGCTGCTTGCTTCGATGCAAACGGCGGCGTCTTCGAACCATTGCTCGGACCAGACGATGCCATCATCTCTGATGCCTTGAATCACGCTTCCATCATCGACGGTGTACGCCTCTGCAAGGCACAGCGCTTCCGCTATGCTAATGCCGACATGGCTGACCTCGAAAAGCAGTTGCAGGATGCTCAGGGTTGCCGCTTCCGCCTCGTTGTTACCGATGGCGTGTTCTCAATGGACGGCAATGTTTGCCCACTCGACAAGATTTATGAATTGGCTCAGAAATACAACGCTATGGTCATGGTTGACGAAAGCCACTCAGCTGGTGTCGTCGGTCGCACAGGTCGTGGCGTTACCGAACACTATAACCTCCGTGGCAAGATTGAAATCCTGACCGGCACGCTCGGTAAGGCATTCGGTGGCGCTATGGGTGGCTTCACAACTGGCCGTAAGGAAATCATCGACATGCTGCGTCAGCGTTCACGCCCATACCTGTTCTCCAACTCAATGGCTCCAGGTCTGGTTGCCGCCGGTATCCGTATGTTCGAAATGATGAGCGAAACCAACGAACTGCAAGACCGTCTGCACGAAAACACAAACTATTTTATCAGCAAGATGACGGAAGCTGGTTTCGATTGCAAACCATCACAGTCAGCTATTTGCGCTGTCATGCTCTATGACGCTCCGCTGTCACAGAAGTTTGCCGCCAAGTTGCAGGAAGAAGGCATCTTCGTCACAGGTTTCTACTATCCAGTCGTTCCAAAGGGACAGGCTCGTATTCGCGTTCAGGTCAGCGCAGCCCACACCCGCGAACACTTAGACAAGTGCATTGCTGCCTTCACAAAGATTGGTAAGGAATTAGGAATTTTGAAATAATGGAGTTGCGAGGCATAGGGAATGCGAGAGCACGAGACCTCGTGACCCCGCAGCCCCGAAACCTCGTTGTCTAATAAAAGTTTACGATGAAAAAGATATTGATTGTTGGTTCCGGCGGACAGATTGGAACCGAATTGGTTAAGAAACTCCGTGGCATTTATGGCAATGAGAATGTTGTTGCCAGCGACCTCCGTCAGTTGACGGGCGAAATCGTCGAAAACGGCCCATTTGAGAGAATCGACTCAACGCAAATCATGCAGATCGTTGACGTCGTGAAGAAATACAACATCGATACGATTTACAACCTCGCAGCCATCCTTTCTGCAACGGCAGAAAAGAATCCTATGCTGGGTTGGAACGTCGGCATCGGCAGCTTGGTGAATTGCCTCGAAGTGGCCCGCACCTTCAAC
>JAZQPN010000416.1:0-2179 GCA_045628585.1 Bacteroidales bacterium
GGGTTCCAATTGCGCAAGCAATTTCTGATTGGAGTTTGTTCCATTGAAATAGAGCGAAAAAAGCTGTTCATCGCCGATGGCGTTGGTGTAGAGGAAACTGTCTTTCGGAATGAGTTTCCAGCAATGCCCCAGGAAATCGCAGGTGTAAGGATTGTGGCATTGCGTGCCTATATTAATTATAGGAGCATGGGGGAGAGCCACCACGTTTTTCAGTCTTGCGACATTTTTTGCGACATAGTCCTCACGTTCCTTTACAAAATCAATAACTGATTCTAATTTAAATAGTTGCTTAACATCAATTGAACCTTTTCTTTCATAGTCACCATTGATATACATCAACTTGAAATCGCTGAGCGGAATCTGACAGCCGTGCAGGACATAGTATTGCAGCGCAGCATCATTATAATAGGTGTCGCTGAGCGCCATCGAACTTTTCACCTCAACGGCCAACCAATTGTCGCCATCGCGCACAAGCATATCCAACATAATGAGCGTGTCATTATATTGAAATACAGCCTCATACATGACGTTAATTTCAGTATTGCTTAAATTATCCCATGTCTCTTGGATTTTCTTTGGAAATTGCGAAGGCGATGCCGGACTCATGTCGATTCCGCCCGGAAAATATTCGTGGGCCAAGATGCCTACATCAGTGCCGCGCTGAAACTTAGCACGTTGTTCGATGCTGAGTTTGTCGCGCAGATAAGGGTGCTTTTTCTGCATATAAAGCGCTTTTTCGCATTGCAAGCCCTTGATATATGTTGATTTAGATAAAATGTGCATGGTAGTGATTTCACAAAACCTTCAAAACAAGTTCAAAACCTTTCTTTTTGTGACGCGACGAGCGCAACCGCGCATCGTCGCACGGCGGCACGGTTGTGCGCCGTGGGCTTTTTGAAATGTTTTGTCGGTTTTGGAAGTTTTGGTTTGAAAATATCAGTTGGTAATATCAATTTTATCTTCCTCAATAAGAGGCAAATAGTTGTAGCGGCGCATGAGTTGGGCGATGGCGAGAACATCCTTCTGGCAATAGGTGCGGATGCGTTCCAAATCGTTTTCCTGCCAATACACGCGACCGACCTCACTGCCGTTGATGTCGTCTTTCGGTGTCGGAATGTCGAGGATGGCGCAGAGTAAGTCCAAGGAAGTCATGGCTTTATAGTCGCCGAATTTCCAAAGCTCCATGGTGTCGATGAAATTGGTCTCCCATGGTTTCTTGCCGGCCACTTGCAGGGCGCGCGGAACGACTACGCCATTGACAATCATTCGTCTGGCGATGTATGGGAAATCGAATTCCTTGCCGTTGTGGGCGCAAAGCTGCGATTCGGGAAAGTCGTAGAAACGGTTCAACAGGCTGGCGAAATCAATCAGAAGGGCTTTCTCGTCATGGCTGTAGAACGATTTCAGACGGAAGCGGTCGCCGTTGAAGAAACCGACTGATATACAGATGATTTTGCCAAATTCGGCATAAATGCCGGCGCGTTCATACATTTCGGCAGGCGTGGTTTCTTCGCCGGGTTTCAGCAGATGGGATGTCTTTTTGTCCCATAGTTTCTGCATTCTTTCGTTCAGGTCTTCGTAACATTTTTGTTGAGAAACGGTCTCAATGTCAAGGAATAGGATTTTTGAAAAGTCAATCATAGTGGTTAGTTTTAATGTTGTGAATAAAGTTGATGGGGAACACTTTTTTTTGAACACGGATGACACTGATTTAACGGATTTGTGTTTTGCTCGCAAAACATTTCCGTGTCAATCCGTTTTATCCGTGTTCGATACATAATCATTTGTGTTGACGTTTGATTTATTGGAGCTTGTTATTTATCGGGGTCAAAATTAGGCAAAAGAATGGAATGATGGAAATTTATTGCTAATTTTGCCAATAAAATTCTTCATTATGATTAGAAAACCTATTCTGTATTTTGCATTCGTGGCGTTAATGGGTTTTGCATCTTGCCAATCTGGTAATTCCGAGCACTTTAAACAGGCGTTTAAGTTATCGAAACAAAACCGTCTTTCTATCCGCGTTTCACACGATTCTGTTGCTTTCGTATTGAAAGACAATAAGTTGCTTTTTGAAGCGGATGTCAATGGCGAAAAAGACACGGTTCAACTTGATTTAGGCTATAACGCACCTATGGGGAAACTCGTTTCATCAACTGAAAGACCTGATTTGCAATAC
>JAZQPN010000417.1:0-6198 GCA_045628585.1 Bacteroidales bacterium
TTGAAACCATGACGAACGACGACACCTACAACATGCTTTCCACGCCGGGCGAAGGTCTTTACAAGGAAAAAGGCAGCAAGTTCATTGCCTCGGCCTTCACCGTTTTCAGCGAAGACGAAGCCAAGAAAGCCATTGCCGAAATCAAGAAACAGTATTACGATGCACGCCATCATTGTTTCGCCTACATGATTGGCCCCGACAAGAAAAACTTCCGTTCGAGCGATGATGGCGAACCTTCAGGCACAGCAGGCAAACCCATTCTCAACCAAATCCTTTCGAAAGACGTGACCAACGTTTGCGTAGTCGTGACGCGTTATTTCGGCGGCATCAAATTAGGCACCAGCGGTCTCATCAACGCTTACAAAACCGCAGCCCGCGATGCCTTGGACAACGCGCAGGTGATTGAAAAAACCATAAACGAAATTTACAGCCTCGAATTCGGCTATCCCCTGATGAATGAAGTGATGCGCGTGATGAAAGAAGAGAATCTGGAGCAGCTGAATCCACGCTTCGAGATGGACTGTTACCTTGAGTTTTCAACAAGAAAAAAAGAGGCTGAAAGAATCGCTGACAAATTCCGTAATATTTTCGGTGTAAAAACAACATACATAAAGACGATATAAATCAGCAATTTACATTTTGTTTTTTGTCTATTATGTTTTTCCGCTCGTATTTTACGAATAAAAAAAAATACAAACAATAGAAAAAAAATTTTTTTATCAACTTTTTTTGCAGACCTTTGCAGCCAAGATGAAAGGCGAAAAAGAAGTTGTTTTTTCAACCTCTTTAAATGTCGAAAACATCAGACGTTATTATTGTTTACGAGTGATTTTCAATGACAGGCAACCATATAGAAATATGGAACAAATGCTTATCGGTGATAAAAGACAACACCGAAGCACAAAGCTACACAACGTGGTTTGAACCTATTGTGCCCATTTCGCTTGTCGACAATGTGCTCACCATTCAGGTGCCGAACGAGTTCTTCTACGAGTATTTGGAAAATCACTATATCGACTTACTGAAGAAGACCATCAAGAGAGTGGTTGGTACCGATGGTAAGCTCGTTTACAGCATCGTCATGGACAGCGGCGACAGTTCCGCCACCATGAAACTGCCGAGTTCGAACCGCACTGACCCGAGGAACCAACTGGGCCGTCCCGCTCCTGAAAAGTTGTCAGAGGTCCCGATGAATCCTTTCGTCATTCCGGGGCTGAAGAAACTTGTCATCGATCCGCAGCTGAACGAAAACTACACCTTCGACAATTTCATCGAGGGCGAATGTAACCGCGTGGCGCGTCAAGGCGGTATGGAAATAGCCAAAAATCCAGGCAGAACGGCTTACAACCCGTTGCTTATTTACAGCAATACAGGTTTGGGTAAGACCCATCTGTGTCATGCCATCGGTTTGGAAACCAAGCGTTTGCATCCTGAAGTCACGGTTCTATATGTGCAAGCCGAGCAATTCACCAACCAATACATTAAGGCATCGAAGGACAAAAACCTGAACGATTTCGTCCATTTCTACCAAATGATAGACGTGCTGATTATTGACGACATTCAGTTCTTGGCCAAAAAGCCGATGACTCAGGAAACGTTCTTCCACATTTTCAATTACTTGCACCAAAACAACAAGCAATTGGTCATCACAAGCGATAAGATGCCCTCCGAACTGCAAGACATGGAGGCGCGTTTGCTTTCGCGTTTCAAATGGGGCTTGACTACTGAATTGCAAATGCCCGATATTCCGACACGTTTTGCCATTCTTCAGAATAAGCTCTATACCAACGGCATCGTCCTTTCCGACGAAGTGGTGGATTATCTCGCATCCAATGCCAGAACCAATGTGCGTGAATTAGAGGGTATTATGATTTCATTAGTGGCTCAATCGGTACTCAACAAAAAGACCATCACCCTCGACCTCACCAAGCAAATCATCGACCGTTTCATCCGCAATTCCGTCAAGGAAGTTTCGGTGGAATACATCGTCAACGTGGTTTGCGAATATTTCGGCATCTCCATCGACCAATTATCATCAAGTTCAAGAAAACAGCAAGTCGTTCAGGCACGTCAAGTGGCCATGTTCCTCTCGAAAAAATATTCAAGCGCCAGCCTTGCCGCCATCGGACAGCAATGTGGCAACAAGGATCACGCCACCGTCCACCACGCCTGCAAAGCCATCACCGACCGCTTGGAGACCGACAAGCAGTTCAAGTCGGTTCTCGCCGACATCGAAAAGAAGATCTTATCATAATCCATTCCATAATGATTACCGGAAATTTCGGAAAACTATACTTAGTTCCAACCTTCCTTGGCGCCACCAAGCCTGAGCAGGTTTTGCCCGCCGGAACCTTGGAAATTGTCAGGAAACTGAAACATTTCGTCGTCGAAAACACGCGTACCACGCGTCGCAATCTCAGCCGTTTCGGCATGGATACGCCCATCGACGACATCGAATTCATAGAGTTAGACAAACACAATGCCCGCAATTTAGACCTCATGGAGCACCTCGGTCCTTGCCTCAACGGTGAAGACATGGGCCTGATGTCGGAAGCCGGCACGCCATGCGTCGCCGACCCGGGCGCTTTGGTCGTCGATTTGGCACATTCCGCTGGCATTCAAGTCGTTCCGCTTACGGGACCTAACGCCATGATTTTGGCCTTGATGGCTTCGGGATTCAACGGACAGGCTTTCGCTTTCCGCGGCTATCTGCCCATCAAAAATCCTGAAAGACAAAACGCCATCCGCGAACTGGAAAGACGCTCAGCTGCCAACAACGAAACCGAACTTTTCATAGAAACGCCTTTCCGCAACAATGCCATGCTGGAAGACCTCTGCAAAAACTGCCACCCTTCGACAAGACTTTGCATAGCCTCCAACATCACTTGCGAAGACGAACAGATTATCAGTCAAGACATTGCGGAATGGAAGAAATTCAAAGGCGATTTGAACAAAAAGCCCGCGGTGTTCTTGATTTATAGTGAAATTAAGGGGTATTATCACAAAAGATAATCGTTTCTTTACTTATCAGTCTTTAAGGCAACCTATTGGAACTATAAATATGCCATCCTTGCGCTGGTAGGCATACTGTCCGACTGCTGTCAAAACCATTTTGAACGAAGGAGTCGACATTTTTTTTGTGTCTATAGTATTGGCAAAGGTTTGCAGCGAATTCACGCCTTCTTCAATAAGTTTCTCACCACCAAGTTTTATTTCAATCAAAGCGTAAGTTCCATTTCGACGATGCAACACTGTATCACATTCAAGGCCCGAGCTGTCACGATAATGATACAATCGGCCATCGAGGGCTTCGGCAAATACACGCAGGTCACGAACAGCAAGGTCTTCAAAAAACAAACCGAAAGAATTCAAGTCATTGATCAAGTCGGCAGGACCAAGGCCCAAAGCTGCCGTCCCGATGCTAGGGTCAACAAAATGACGCGTATCGCCAGTTCGGATTGCCGACTTGCTTCGGATATTGGGATTCCATGCCTCTAAGTCTTCAACAACGAACAAACTTTTCAAGGCTTTTATATAGTCGGCCACCGTATCTTCATCCAACGATTTGGCATCATTCGACATCATGTCAGCCTTGATGGTGCCATACGAAACCTGTTGAGCGATATTTCTTGCATAAGACCGCAGCAAAAGCCTTGCACGCTCAGGGCTACGCCTCACGTCATCAACGCGTTGGATATCTACTCCCGTAACAGCATCGACATAATCAAAGGCTTGATCCAGAGCCAAATCACCTTCAAGGAATGTTGACTGAGGCCACCCCCCTCGACAAGTAAGAAAAGCCATGTCTTTAAGACTAAGTTTATTCTGCTGTGGCTCAATGGTATTTCCATCAAACAAATCCGACAAACTGACGCTTCCAGAAGATTCGCCCGACTCGAAAAGGCTCATCGGCCTCATTCTGACACGAGCAATGCGGCCCGTTCCGCTATGCACGGTTTCATTGGCTCGAGGAAGGACTGATGAACCCGTAAGTATGAATTGAGAAAAACCACCACGACGGTCCACTTCGCTACGGACACTATCCCACAATAGCGGAATGGTCTGCCACTCGTCAATCAACCGAGGAGTTTCACCTTGCAACAATGTTTTAGGGCTCAAATCCATCATTTGCCGACTTTGTTTCAGCACCTCGCCATCACCTAAATCAAGCATGCTCTTGGCCTGTTGTTGTGCTGTGGTGGTTTTGCCGCACCATTTGGGCCCTTCAATCAACACAGCACCTTTGCCAGCCAATTTGCGTGCAAGCAAGCGGTCAGCAATTCGCTGCTTATAATCTTTATTCATATTTTATCAATTCTTTAATCATGCTGCAAAAATACTGATTTTATTTTAATTACAAATTGCTTTTTTATTTTTCGGTTATTTGATGATATTTTATTCGGTCATTTGTGGAATTTTTGTTCGGTCATTTGTAGAGAATTTGTTCGGCTATTTGTAAATTCAACAAAAAAAAGTCGGCCATAATGACCGACTTTCTTGTTGAAACAGATTTTTCATCAGCAGTCTTTTGTAGCAGCTTCCAATTTCTTCATAATCGAGAAAATGAAGATTGCCGAGACGCAGCACAGCACGATCAGCACGCCCCAAACCATCCACAATGGCATGCCAGTGCCCCAAATGCGGGCAATGACGCTGGTCAGGTAATTACCGATGGCCGTGACGCAGAACCACAAGCCCATCATCATACCTTTGTATTTTGGAGGTGCGACCTTTGTGACGAACGAAATGCCTATAGGACTCAACAGCAATTCGGCGAAAGTCAGCACGAAATAGGTGCTAATCAGCCAATTTGGAGAAACCAAAACGCTGCTCACGCCGCCAACCGATTTCAATTCCGCCGGACTTGCCAACGGGATGGAAGCAACAGCCATAATCAGGAAACCCAAAGCCGCCACAACCATGCCGATGCCAATTTTCCTTGGTGACGAAGGTTCCTTGCCTTTCTTGGCCAAAGCGCCAAAGACAGCCATTGAGACAGGCGTCAAGGCAACGACGAAGAACGGATTAAACTGCTGGAACTGTTGCGGCAGCGTATTGATGACGGAATCCATACCTTTATATAATGCAAACGCGCCAGCCCATAAAGCCAAAGTGACAATGCCCGAAATCGTCTTGCCTTTCTTGGTCTCCGACTGGAAAGTCGAGAACAAGGTATAGACCGAAACGGCAATCAGAGTGAGGGCGAGAATGTTGAAGCCGATGCGTGTGAAGCCCGTTGCCGTGTTCTGCGTGTAGTCGCGGGCGAAATACGTCAGGCACAGACCGCTCTGCTGGAACGACATCCAGAAGAAGATGACCACGATGAACACCAGCACCAAGGCTGAAATGCGCTGGCGAGTCTGTTCTGGCGACAATTCCTCGACATGAACGGTCGTGTTTTCCATGGTCTTAGCCTGCTTGGTATTCACATCAGCGTGCTTGAACCAGTTGCGGCAGCAAAGATAAATGGCCATCGAAAGCACCAAAGAGATGCAGGCAACGCCAAAGCCATAATTGTAAGCACCTGACAATGAATTGATATAATCGTTCGCAAAACCTGTCAAGTTATCCAAAGCGTAGCCTTGCTGGACAGCCAAAGCTTCGAAATTCGACAGTGCGTCCGCCGAAATCGTTCCGTCCAAATACTGGTGCGCCAACGACGGAATCTGTGGCACATACGAGAAACCAGCCTTAGCGAGGAAATGGTCAGTCACCTTGGTAGCCGTAATCGGAGCGAACATCGAACCGATATTGATGGCCATATAGAAAAGGCTGAAACCATTATCGCGGAAAGCACTGTACTTCGAGTCGTCATAAAGGTTGCCGACCATAACCTGAAGGTTGCCCTTGAACAGACCCGTTCCGATGGCAATCAGGCCCAAAGCCGAAAACATCGTCACCTTGGCGGCAGGTCCAAGCATGGGGACTGCCAGCAGAAGATAACCCAAAAACATGACGATAATGCCCGACTTCACCATTTTGCCGTAGCCGAAACGGTCGGCGAGAATACCGCCAATCAGAGGCATGAAATAGTCGCATTCCAAGAAGATGCCATAGATGTTACCCGCCTGAGCTTCATCGAAACCGAACTTGGCTTGGAGAAACAAGACGAAGATTGCCAACATCGTGTAGTAGCCAAAACGCTCGCCTGTGTTGGCCAATGCGAGGGCGTAAAGCCCCTTTGGATGTCCTTTAAAC
>JAZQPN010000418.1:0-5122 GCA_045628585.1 Bacteroidales bacterium
TGTTCTCTCGGCTGGTAAAAGAACTTGCCGAAAAGGAAGGTATCTCGGAAGTTCTCAAGGCTGAAAATCAAATGCTTTGGATACAACGGATGAATGCAGTACGGGAAACGGCAACGGAGATCGTCAATAATGATCTGATCTACGCCCAATAGACGCACGGCGGCGGGGAGAATTCCCTGCCGCCGTTTCTTGTTTAATACTTCTTTTTTTATTGCAGCAAACAGATCTGCAGCCAGCACAACAATCCACTTCTGTTATTCCAGCTCAAACGCTCCGGTGTAAAGCCGATAATACGTTCCTCTTTTTTCTATCAGACTTTCGTGCGTACCTCTCTCGATGATATGACCATGATCCAGCACCATGATCACATCGGAATTCTTAACCGTAGACAGGCGGTGCGCGATGACAAAGACGGTTCGACCCTCCATCAAACGATCCATACCGCTTTGCACTAACGCCTCTGTTCTTGTGTCGATGGATGATGTAGCCTCGTCCAATATCATGACCGGCGGATTGGAAACTGCCGCACGTGCGATAGAAATGAGCTGCCGCTGTCCCTGTGACAGACCGCTGCCGTCACCGGTCAAAACAGTCTGATATCCCTTCGGGAGCATCATGATGAAGTTATGCGCATTGGCGAGCTTGGCCGCCTCAATGCATTCTTCATCGGTTGCATTCGGATTTCCGTATTTCAGGTTTTCCATCACGGTGCCGGTAAACAGGTTGACGTCCTGCAATACCATACCGAGAGAACGACGCAGGTCTGGCTTTTTGATTTTGCTTATGTTGATGCCGTCATATTGTATCTTTCCGTCATCAATGTCATAAAATCGGTTGATCAGGTTTGTGATCGTCGTCTTGCCCGCGCCGGTAGCGCCGACAAAAGCGACCTTCTGTCCCGGCTCGGCATAAAGGGTGATGTCGTGCAGGATCTGCTTCTCCGGGACATACCCGAAATCAACATGGTCAAGGACGATTTTTCCCTCCAGTTTCGTCAGATCCGCAGTGCCGTCACTGTGTGGGGTCTTCCATGCCCATGTGCCTGTATATGTTTTGCTTTCCGTAAGCATGCCGTTTCCTTCCGCGGCGTAAACCAGAGTAACGCAGCCGTCGTCAAATTCCGGTTCTTCATCCATCAGCGCAAAGATCCTGGAGGCGCCTGCGATTGCCATCACGATGGAATTGAACTGATTGGACAACTGCGCGATCGGCATGATGAAGTTTCGGGAAAGCGTCAGGAAAGAAGCAATCATACCAAGCGTTACCGTATTGAAGCCGAAAATCGTAAGATTGGTCGCGCCGGAAATTGCCATCCACGCGCCGAGAATGGCGATCACGACAAATTGCACATAACCGAGTGCATTCATCATCGGCGCCATAATATTGGCGTAAGCGTTTGCGTTTTCTGCACTGGTTTCCCAGGCATGGTTTTTCGTCCGGAATTCTGCTTTTGACGATTCCTCATGGCAGAAAACCTTGATGACCTTCTGCCCGTTCACCATTTCCTCGATATAGCCGTCCAGATCACCGATCGTTTCCTGTTGACGCATAAAGTAAAAACCGCTTTTGTTGGTGATCACTTTTACAACGCGCATGATTAGGAAGATGATCAGTACGACGACCAGCGTCAGATAAATGCTCTGATATAGCATACAAAAGAAAACAGCTACGATGGTACAGGCAGAGGAAACAAGCTGTCCGAGAGATTGTGCGATCATCTGACGGAGCGTGTCGGTGTCGTTGGTGTAATGGCTCATAATATCGCCATTTGCATGGGAGTCAAAGTACCGTATGGGAAGCGCCTGCATTTTTTCAAACATCTCATCGCGGATCTGTTTTAAGGTACCCTGTGCGATAGTAACCATGGAGCGGTTGTAGATCCACCCTGCGAGCGTTCCCACCAGATAGATGCATCCCATCATGCAAAGTGCCTTGATCAAGCCAGCAAAGGCGGGCGCATCGGAACCGAGAAGCGGGACGATGTGATCATCGATCAGCGTTTGAATAAACAGCGAGGAAGCAACGCTTGCCACGGAGCTCAGCAAAATGCAGAGCACGACAATAACCAGCGTGGTCTTATATTTTTTCAGATAAGTCAGAAGCCTTTTTGCCGATTTCCAGTCAATTTTACCGATCCCCGGTGCGCCCATCGTCGGCAGACCTTCCGGCGGCATATCTTTGGGGGGCATACCTTTCGGCGTAGTACCGTTCGATCCTGGTTTCATTATTTTTTCATTCGTCATCTCCGCTGTTTCCTTTCTGCTGGGATTCAAAGACTTCCCGGTAAATGTCACTGGTTTCAAGCAGCTCGGTATGTCTGCCGACGGCGTTGATATGGCCGTCATCCAGGACGATGATCTTGTCGGCGTCCTGCACGGAGGATATGCGCTGCGCAATAATGATCTTTGTGGTTTCCGGAATATATTCGGCAAATGCTTTTTGAATCAAAGCGTCTGTTTTTGTATCGACGGCGCTGGTCGAATCGTCAAGAATGAGGATCTTCGGCTTTTTCAAAAGCGCCCTTGCAATGCACAGTCTTTGCTTCTGGCCGCCCGAAACGTTGGCACCGCCCTGTTCGATTCTTGTATCATAGCCATCCGGCATCGCAGAGATAAATTCATCCGCGCACGCCAGCCGGCAGGCCTCGATCATTTCCTCATCGCTTGCGTTTTCGTTTCCCCAGCGAAGATTTTCCTTAATGGTTCCGGAAAACAGCTCGTTCTTTTGAAGCACCATGGCAACCGCATTGCGCAGGGTGTTGAGATCATAGCTTCGTACATCCACACCGCCGACAAAAACGGTACCGCCGGTTGCGTCGTACAGGCGTGGGATAAGCTGCACGAAAGAGGTTTTGGAGGAGCCGGTGCTGCCGATGATTCCGACCGTTTCCCCCGATGCGATCTCAAGGTTCGCATCCACGATCACTTTCTTTTCCGCTTTAGAAGCATAGGTGAATTCGACATTCTGATAACGGATGCTGCCGTCCTTAACTGTCATTACAGGATTGTTGGGATTGTTAATATCCGACTTCTCTTCCAAGAGCTCAGATATTCTTTCTGCTCCGGACCGGGCGATTGTCAGCATTGCGAAGATCATGGAAAGCAACATCAGGCTCATTAGAATCTGCATGGAATAAGAAAACAGAGCCGTCAGATTACCAGTTGTCAGCCCCAATGCCGGATTATTCCCGCTTGCAATAATTGCCTTAGCTCCGAGCCAGGAAATCAGGATCATGCAAACGTACATACAGATCTGCTGTAACGGGTTGGTCAATGCAATCAGTTTTTCACCTTTGGTAAAATCTGAATAAATAGATTGGGATATGCCGTTGAACTTCGTGATTTCATATTCCTGCTGATTGAAAGACTTAACAACACGGATTCCGTGAAGGTTCTCCTGCACCACGTTATTCAGCTTATCGTAGGTTCCAAAAACTCTTGTGAAAACAGGATGTACTTTCCGGAGAATCCCAATGAGTCCGACCGCAAGAACGGGGATGAGGAACAGGAAAACGAGAGATATTTCCCGGCTGATCCGTAAGGACACGATCATAGAGAACAAAATCATCAGCGGGCCGCGCATACACATTCTGATGATCATCTGATATGCCTGCTGAATATTTGAGACATCGGTGGTCAGGCGTGTGACGATGGAAGAGGTCGAAAACTTGTCAATATTGGAAAAGGCGAAGGTCTGGACATTGTCATACATGTCCTGTCTTAAATTTGCGGCAAATCCCGCCGATGCCTTTGCAGCCGTTTTGGCGGCAAGCATTCCCGTGATCAGTTCCAGTACCGCGAAGATTAGCAGTGCGATGCCGTACTTGACAACGGCGTTCATATTTCCTTTATCAATACCGAAATCAATGATATCCGCCATCATCAGAGGAATCAATATTTCAAATATGACCTCTAACAGAGAGAGGATCATTGTAATTACAGACGGTTTTTTGAATTCCCGCAGACTTTTCAGAAGTGTTTTCAGCATACCGGATCTCCTTATTATGATTATGTAGCGCGCTACACTTGTTGATAAAAGAAGCGCCGCATTGCGGCGTTCTTGCTACTCCACATTTTTGCAGATAATGCGAAGTATCCTGTGCAGGCTTTCTATTTCTTCCTGCGTCAATCCACGCAGGAGTTTTTCTTCCTGAGAAGAGATTTCGCTCCCTATTTCCTGTGCTATAAGGGTTGCCTGTTCGGTGAGCTCAGCAATTTTATTTCGCTTGTCGGCTTTGTCAAGATAACAAACTAGATATCCGTTTCTTTCCATTCGCGAAATAATGCCGACTACGGTCGGGTGAGAAACACCCAAATAGTCTTCAATGGATTTTTGCGTGGCTGCGCCACCTTTGCCGGAGATATATTCCAATACTCTGATCTGTGACAGGGAAAGCTTTTTGATTTTCAGATCCGCATCCGCAGCAGCTTTCATTTTGTCTGTGATCTGCTTCATTAGATACCCGATTGGCTGTCGGCCCATTCTGTCACCTCCGTAATATGTAGCATGCTACACATTATACGCATATCAGGTTATTTGTCAATACTTTGAGGATCGCGTCTTTTACTGAAGCCGCTAATACTTCTTTTTTTTATTGCAATAAACAGTCCTGCTGCCAGCACAACAACCGATGCTCCTACAAGAATCCATTTTACCGCATCGGATGATCCTGCCGGATTACTCGGTACCACACCGCTGCGCGGGGCAAAGTTCATATTTCCTCTGGTGAGTGATTCACCTTGCCCGCCATTTTTGTCGAGATCAGAAGGATCAAATCTTCCATTTGCAATTTCTTTTTCGTCGGTGCTTTTCCCCTGCGTCGGCTGGTCGGAAGGCATATCGGTTTTGTTTCCGTCAGTTGGGGAATCGTTTTGAAATGTTCTGTTGCCTCTCTGCATTCCGCCCATTGAGAACGAAATCGTATAGTCAGACAGATCCATAACGTTCCCGTTTTTATCGGTAACGGATACGATTTTTGTAAAATCAAGTTGCCGCATGACATTCATGTCAAGGGATGAAAGATCAACCGTTGTTCCGTCAGAAAGCGTTGCGCTTGCGATGGAGGTAATGTCGCCGATCAATTCGGATACATCGACTTCTTTGCCGTCCTTGTCCGTAACAG
>JAZQPN010000419.1:0-8882 GCA_045628585.1 Bacteroidales bacterium
TCGAAAGCATCGCAGTCAGGCGAAGCGCAACCGATGATTTGTCCGGTGTGCAGGAACTGCTGTCCGTAAACGGCTGAAAAACCTTTGTAGTGACGGCGGTCGATAATCATATCCAACGAATCGCCCTTGACGCCCATATTCGGCAAACGGCGTGTGATGAAAGCCTGGTGCTTGACAGGATACATCTGCGTATCGATGCCTAACATATCGGTGAACTTTTCAGCGCCCCAACCCATTGCATTGACGAAATGGTCGCAGCAGAATTCAATGTACTGCTTGTCGTGGGTGCGGACCAAAGCGTAATATTTGCCGCCTTGCTTGCTCACAGAAAGCAGTTCGCAGTCTTCCATCAGGCGGCCACCGTTCTGAATGGCAATGCCACGGATGAAATCGATGGTGCGGCCTGGCGTTGCCTGCCAGCAGTCGTTCGAAATCAAGGCGTGTGAATAGACATTGCTATCCATGTTCCACAATGGCGAAATCTCGTTGCGGAAATCCTTCTTGTCAATCATGTAGGCATCGCTCCAGGCGCGTGAAGCATCCAAAGCCTTGTAGGTTGCATCGTCGTGAACCAGATTGACATAGCGCGTCATCTTGAAGTTGATGTTGTGGACGGCCTGTATTTCCTTGAATATCTCAAGGTTATGGTTGGCAATATCGGAAATGTCAGGGTTGGAGAAAGCAGGACGGCCACCGCCAATGCAACGCCATGACGAACCTCTGTCGTAGTTGACCAAAACAGGTTTCTTGCCCGCCTCGGCGAAATAACGGAAGGCACCGCTACCTGCAATACCGCCACCGGCAATCAGCACTTCGACAGTTTCCTTTTTGACATCATTGTTGGTCGGGAAAACATAGACTTCCTTGGCATTCGGATTGTAGACATCGCCCAAATTCACCTGACTTGCCAAAGGAGCGCGCGGTGACGAATCGCCGATGACTTCGATGCCATACGAACGCAAAATCTGCTTGGCTCTCGGCACGCAGCGCTTGCCACGGCAAGGACCCATACCCATTCGGGTGATGTGTTTCAGTTCGTCAACGGAAATGTATTTGCGGTCGCCAATGACATCAAGGATGGTCTTCAGATCGATGTCTTCGCAATGGCAGACGTATGTTTCGCTTTCCACATCGTGAACCGGCTTGAATTCCAATGGTTTCGGATATCTTTCCTTTAAGATGAAACCACGGGCGGCAACCAGTTCCTCGCCGCTGATGGTGGTAGCCTTCACACGGACGACATTGGTCTTGTTATCCTTCTTTAAAACCTTTTCAATCACGCCTTCGCCAACTTTCTTGCCGTTGTTGTCAATCAGGAAGACTTCCTTGCCTTCTTCAACTTCGTATTCAACAGGCAGGAAGAGCGTGTTCTTGTTCAAATCGTAACCAAAGATGGCCAAGCCCGGGCAATGGTTGACGCACTGCATGCAGCCGATGCATTTCGTGTAATCGACGATAGGCGTGACATTGGTGCTTGCCTTGGTGATGGCGCCTTGCGGGCAGCTGAACGAACAAGGGTTGCAGGCAAAACCATAGAGGCAGTCAAGTTGGACAAACGGTTTTGCAAACATGCGGTCGTGGTCGGGCAGATTCGGCTTTTCGAGCACGCGCACCGGACGCTGTTGCGAGTCGATATATTGTCTTGAAATCTCAAGATATTCGTCATAATTGAAGCGGATGCCAAGGTTCTGAGCCACTTCAAAAGCAGCCTGTTTGCCGCGCAAAACAGCGCTTGTGCCTTCACCAATGCGGATGGCATCGCCACAACCGTAAGTGTTCAGGCCGAAGACTTGCTTGCCTTTGGTAAGCAACTGGTCGTCAGGAATCAAGCCTGTGCAAATGTTGATGATGTCGATATCATCGATGATTTTTTCAGTGCCTGGAATTGGCTTGAAGTTCTGACATTCGGCAATGACAGCACCCTTGATGCCACTGTAATCTTCGTTTGGAATGGCTTTCAGCAAAACGTGTGAAGTCATAATCGGGATACCGAGACGGCGCACACGGTTGGCCTGAACCGGGAAACCGCCTTCGTGGTCCATACCTTCGATGATGGCCTTGATGGTTGCGCCAGCCTGCATGCCTTGGTATGAGGTCAGATAACCGATGTTGCCGGCACCCACGGTGAGGACTTTCTTGCCCAGCAAAGTGTGTTCCTGGTTCATCATCTTTTGGAAAACGGCAGCGGTGTAAACGCCTGGCACATCGTCGTTTTCGAAGGTCGGCATGAACGGCACGGCACCTGTTGCCACAACCAAATGTTCAGCATCGACATAACTGATTTCCTGTGTGCTGATGTTCTTCAAGGCAATGCGTTTGCCTTCGAGCAAATCCCACACGGTGTTGTTCAGCAAAATGCCTTCGCGGTTGTCGCCGGCCAAAGTTTTGGCAATGTCGAAGCCACGCATGCCGCCGAATTTCTTTGCCTTCTCGAAGAAGAAGAACTGGTGGGTCTGCATGTTGAACTGACCGCCGATGGTGGCGTTGTTATCAATAACCATGTTCGGGATGCCGAGTTCGATGAGTTTTTCGCGGCAAGCCAAACCAGCAGGGCCGGCACCGATAATGGCCACGGTGGTCTTATATATCTTGACTTCCTTTTGCGGATTGGCTTCCACGTCGGGCTGATAATCCTTTGGAATTTCGCGCACTTCCTTCACGCCATCGACTTTGGTGATGCAGATACGGCGAATCTTGCCATCGACAAGCATTTCGCAAGCACCGCATTTGCCGATGCCACATTCAAGGCTTCGGTTACGGCCATCGAGGCTGTGACTGTGAATTGGGAAACCAGCTTGATGAAGGGCGGCGGCAATGGTCTTGCCACGCTGACCTTTTACGGTCTTGCCTTCGTATTGGAACTCCACGAGGTCTTCCTGCGGGATTTCAAGAATTGGATGTTTTTCGATTTTATACATTATACAATGAATTTGAGTTAGTCATAAATAGAAGCGCAAATGTAGAAAAAAACTATTTTTGAATGGCAATATTTTTTTGTGAAAATGTGAATTGAAACGCAAATCTTACAAAATAAAACATAAATCCTTGCTGCCGCAATAGAAAACACTGGCTTTTTTTTGCAAAAGATTTGCATTTTTTTGCTTTTTCGGAAAATTATCTATTTTTGCAGCATTAAACCTAACCGAGTCGGCTGGGCAAAGCCGACAATCTCAAACATTTACAAGCAAAAGACAGGCAGGAAACTGCCAAAAAACTTAAACCGATGGACCGATGGGATATAACAGGTGTTAAAGAAAAATGAAGAATGTAAACAGAACTTTTCCGCTGTTACTGACAGCCTTGCTGCTTCTTTGCGGCAGTCTCGCTTTCGGACAGGAAAGAACTTTGCAAACCGAAAGTGACGGTTTCAAATGGTACGAACTCAAACAGGATGGCTACTGCGGTGCCCAAAGCATCGATGGCACCACCTTAATCCCCTTGAGCAGGAAATACACATGGATATATTATGATGATACACATGGAGGTTCGTTTGCCATTAGGAAAAATAATTCGTCTACATACGAAGGCTGCTGCGATAAGAACGGCAGAGAAATCATTGCGGTGGAAAGAGGATACAATGAGGTCTATTATGATGGTGACGATGGTTATATAGAGGTTGTAAAGAACGGCTTTGAAGGTGTGTGTGACCTGAACGGCAGAGAAATCATTGCGCCGGAAAGAGGATACACTTGGGTCTCTTATTGGAAAGACAAGGGGTATATATTGGTTAAAAAGAACGACCACGAAGGTATATGTGACCTGAACGGCAGAGAAATCATTGCGCCGGAAAGAGGATACACTGATGTCTTTTATCATGGTTACAATGGTTATATAGAGGTTGTAAAGAACGGCCTTACAGGTGCGTGTGACCTGAACGGCAGAGAAATCATTGCGCCGGAAAGAGGATACACTGATGTCTTTTATCATGGTGACGATGGTTATATAGGGGTTGTAAAGAACGGCCTTACAGGTGCGTGTGACCTGAACGGCAGAGAAATCATTGCGCCGGAAAGAGGATACACTGATGTCTTTTATTATGGTGACGATGGTTATATAGAGGTTGTAAAGAACGGCCTTAAAGGTGCGTGTAACCTGAACGGCAGAGAAATCGTTGCGCCAAAATATGAGAGCCTGATTCTTTCTTTAGGTGGTGAATTTGAATACAAAAATTCACAAGGAAAATGGATTTCCACTGGAATAAAATATGATGGGAAAACTGATGCTTACGCCAATGCGTCATCATCTTCTTCATCGTCTTATTCTAATAATTCGTCATCATCCTCCAACGGTGTAAGAAGCGTTCCACAACAGCCGTATAGTGTACCATTTAATATTTATAATTCGTATCAGTCACCCAATGCGGGAAGTTCAAACAATGGTAATACAACGACTCCAAAAACCCACAAGTGCGGCCTTTGCGGTGGAACTGGACGTATAGCGACAGACAAAGGCGTTGCTTCTTTCGGTAACACAAAGTATTGCAATGAATGTAAAAAGACTGTTCCAGACAACCACTATCATACAAAATGTCCAAGTTGTAATGGCAAGGGTTGGTGGTAATAAGTCCAAGTTTTAAAATGTAAGCAAGATTTGTTTACATATTGAAAACTGAAATCTAAGGAGAACGGCGAAAAGGCCGTTCTCCTTTTTCATATTGTTTATCCTTTGTTTTTTCTGTCTTACAGTTAGTTACCGCACAATTCCAACTGGATAAATCATGTAGTTTTTATCAAAATAAGGCGATTGTTCGTAGAACCAATTCATGATGGCATATTGCGAAGGCTTTTCGTTTTCGGGAAACGAGGCCATCCAATTGTCGAATTGGGTTTGCAGGAATGGGTCATCAGCCAGCATCTGCTTGGCAAGCGGTTCCATTTTGTAGATTTCAAAGTATTCAACTCGCTGCAAAACCGAGTTAAAGAAACCCCATTCGAACAGCGAGCCTTGCATTTCAGGCTCCAAAAGATTCATAAGAAGACGGACGCCGTTCTGCGAGGTTTTCACCACGGCAGAACCTTTCGGGAAAGTCATTTCCTTGCTGATTTCTTCCGCATCGAAGCGGCAAATGCGGCTACGGCCTTCGTAAGGCATCTGGTAAAACTCCACATTTTTGAAACGATAGGTGTTTGCCGTCACGGTTTTATCTTTCTTCAGATAATCAATTTCAAAGCCATGAGCCTTCACAATGTCGATGACCTTATCATATTGCGCCGGAATGATGTATTCCTTTGGCACTTGCAAAGTGTTTTGCGGTTCGTCGTCGCGGAATTTCATCACCTTACGCGTTTCGGGTTGGGTCGGGTCGTAGGAGTAATACCAGCCGCCCGTCAAGTCGCTTTGGATGGTATCGAACTTATAACCAAGGAAATCAACCCACAGCGTATCCCGATAAGATGGATGCAAGTTGATTGGCAATTCCTTCATTTCCAAATCATTTTGCCTTGCTTTAGCAATCACTTCCAAGAAACCATCCTTGTCCTCGCTGATGATTTTCATTGTTTCGAGAATCATGTAATAAGTTGAAAAAACGCGGTCCTTGTAAGGTTTCAGCATGTGCGTTTCGAGCAAAATGCCTGGACAATTGCGCGCCATGGCATAACTCTCGGAAAACATAGCTGAAAACGAATTTTCGCTCAAAGCCGCCGTCGGGTCGCCCCAGGGATTGAACTCGATGTAACGCGTTACAGGCATATCGTGCCTTGCCATGGCCGTTACAATACGCTTTTCCCAAGCCTCGCTCAGCCAAAACGAAAGGGCATGGTCGTAGTTGCCGAAATCCTCAATGGAATAAGTCGTAACATATTGGTAATCTGCTCCATCAGTAGCGTGCGTGTCAAAGAAAATGTCAGGTTGCCATTGGTTGAAAATGTTGACAAGCGCACGCAATTCGGGTGAATCCAATTTGGTGAAATCGCGGTTTAGGTTCAGACCTTGTGCCGTGACGCGCCAACCCATTTGTTTCGGACCATTCTGATTGATGCGGTTGAAAGGCGAAAAATTGGCCAAGCCATCAGGGCTGACGACAGGCAAAAACACGATGGAAATGTTTTTCAACAAATTGATATTCAAGCTGTCGGCCAGCATATCGCGAATCATCATGAACATAGCGTCTTTCCCGTTCGGTTCGCCAGGATGGATGCACGACTCGACCCAAACAATGGCCTTGCCTTGCTTGCGGATTTTTTCAGGCTTCGTATAGCCGTTTTCATCCACGATGAGCATCGGAATGTCACGGCCAGCGCCCGATTTTCCAATCACTTCGTAATTGACTTGCTTGAAACACTTGGCCAGTTTTTTGGCGTAATCTATCGTGCCTTCGTAATTATCCGTTTCCAAAAACTCTGATTTTTCAAAAGTCGTTGGTTCCATTTCCTTTTTGCCGCATGAAGCTAAGACAAACAAAATCAACAAGAAAGACAAATATTTTTTCATCTGATTGCAATTTGATTGAGTACAAAAGTAGCGGTTTTTTCATTCCATAAAGCAATTTGTCTTATTTTAGCACTTTCAAAATCATCAAACAAATGGAAACATTTTCAATAGGAATCGACATAGGCGGCACCAACACCGACATCGGACTGGTGCGCAGCGACGGCGTCGTGATTGGCCGTCAGAACTTACCAACCAACAAATATTTTGATGCAGACGTTTATGTGTCAGATATTTGTGACCAAATCAAACAACTGATGGCAGACAACAAGGTTGCCGCCATTGATGGCATCGGCATTGCGGCTCCTGCCGGAAATTTCTACACAGGTTGCATCGAAAACGCCACCAATCTCAATTTCAAAGGCTACACCGACCTCCCGAAACTGGTTCACAAGCATCTTGATGTGCCGGTCGTCGTCTCCAACGATGCCAATGCGGCTGCATATGGCGAATTGGTTTACGGCGGCGCCAAAGGCATGAAGCATTTCATCATGTTCACCTTAGGTACGGGTGTTGGCAGCGGCGTTGTCGTCGATGGCAAGCTGGTTCACGGTAAGACCGGCGGTGCGGGCGAACTTGGTCACGCCATCTTGATTCCCGAAGGAAGACAATGCGGCTGCGGCCGTAAAGGCTGCTTGGAAACCTACTGCTCGGCAACAGGCATCCGTCGCACAGCTCTTGAAATGCTGGAAGAAAACCCTGACTACAACGGCATTCTTGCCCAAACGCCAAAAGACGAACTCACCAGCAAGACCGTAGGAGACGCAGCACAAAACGGTGATCCACTGGCACTTAAAGTGTTCGAAAAGACAGGCTATCTGTTGGGCATCGCCCTTTCAAACGCTGTGACTTTCAGTGGTCCTGAGGCCATTTTCCTGATGGGCGGCCCTGTAAAGGCTGGCGAAGTCTTGCTGAAGCCTTTGCGCGAATCGTTCTATAAGCATTTGCTTTTCACCTTTGAAAACAGCGTCGACATCCGCGTTTCGGAACTCGGTTCCAACGAAGTGGCCATCTTAGGTGCCGCCGCCTTGACAAAGGCACAGAACTGATGGCCGAGATTGAAAGGCAATTGAAATAATTGATTTTCAGAGATTTTTTGTAGAGACGTAGCGTGCTACGTCTCTTTTTTCGTTTTTATCGGGTTGCCAGATGGATACGTTGCGCGCTACGTATCTACAGCCCTGCCGCATACGCTACAAACGGCGGATTAGGGTAATCTTCCTTGCTGTAGGCCAAAGGCTGGCCGTCGCTGATGCGCAGCACCTTGCCGTCTGCGGCGCTGAGAATGGCATCGGCGGCGGCAGTGTCCCATTCTTTGGTCTTGCTGTAGCAGACATACACGTCGGCACTGCCTTCGGCAAGACGGGCAAATTTCAGGCTGCTGCCGCATGAATCGATGAGTAAATCAGGATGTTCGGGGCGGAGATATTTGTCGATGTAATCATCCACTTCCTGCGTGCGGTGCGAGCGACTGACCAAAACCGTGAAAGGCCGCGAAGCGGATGGGCGACGGGGCTTTGAGGCTTCGAGGCAATGAGACATCAGGAATCCTGTGACCTCATTTCCTCGCATTCTCATAGCCTTGCGCTCTCGTAATCTCGCCATCTCGCAACCTTGCGCTCTCGCAACCCACTTCACACCTTTATTATTAATGGCATACCACAGCGTATCGGAAACAGGCGCATAAATCACGCCCAAAACGGGTCTTGCATTATCAATAAGCGCAATGTTCACGGTAAATTCACCGTTTCTGTTGACAAATTCCTGGGTGCCGTCCAAAGGATCGACTAGCCAATATTTTGAGAATTGCGAACGGTCGTCGGGTAAATCCTCTTCGCTGACAAATGGCAAATTGCTGGTTTTCAGCATTTCCTTAATGAGATTACTGGCACGCAAATCGGCTTGCGTGAGGGGCGAATCATCGCTTTTCACATACACATCGAAAGGCGTGGCATACACCTCCATGATGATTTTTCCGGCTTCAAGAGCGGCATTGATGGCCAATGATAACAAGGTTTCCATGAGGGCAAAGGTAGGGATTTTTTTGCTTTTGGCTGTTAGCAATTAGCTTTTAGCCGTTAGCCATTAGTTTGTCAATCCAAAAGCAAAAAAATATCTATCTGATTTTCAGTAAAGTAAAAAAATAATTACAAAAAAGTTTCTTTTATGCGCTTTTATTCTACTAATTTTGCGCCCGCAAAACCCACACAAATGGCAAAGAATTTAGTAATCGTCGAGTCACCGGCCAAGGCCAAAACCATTGAAGGTTTCCTTGGAAAAGAATATACGGTGAAGTCAAGCTACGGACATGTCCGTGATTTAAACAAGAACACGCTTAGCGTCAATATAGAAAAGGATTTTGAACCTGAATACGAAATCAGCGACGACAAGAAAACCTTGGTCGCCGAACTGAAGAAGTTAGCCAAGAGCGCCGAAACGGTGTGGCTCGCATC
>JAZQPN010000420.1:0-4624 GCA_045628585.1 Bacteroidales bacterium
GCCTTGCTGCTTCTGGATTCCAATGGAAACGAATTGGCCTTTTCGGAATACTATAAGGACGGTTATCGTGGTCAAACGCCTTATGTGATTGAAAATGAATCAGGTGAATTATATATGTTGACGTCTTACAGTCCCGACCATGACACCTGCTCGCTAAACTATTACAGGAACTTTGACCCGATTCCCGACCATAGCATCCTCGGCTTATACAAGCTCAACGACGACTTGTCAATAGCCGAGAGTTATGAATATGAAACCGCAATTGACACCTTCGAATGGAGAAGCGAGGAAAACATCTTTTTCCCAGATAATACAGGACAGACATTGATTTACAGTGCATTTGTCGAAGACGACGGCAATATTGTGGGCGTATATCATAAATCGGTCAGCGCATTTTCCGAAGAGCCTCGTGGATACGATTCCACGGTTTTCTTCAGAATGGATTTTGACGGAAACTTGCTGCACAGGAAAAGCCATTGTGGTAATGTCTATTCTGGCGTGGATCCTTTCATGTTATACCAGCGCCAACATGTTGTCAAGGCGGATAGCCTTTATCTTCATTATGGACTTATAAATGATGTCGTTAGCGAAGAGCCAAGGAATCTTGCTTTTCTTGATCATGATTTTAATTTAGTGCGATGCCAAAGCTTTAAGCATCAGAGTGGGATTTACGCTAGTGGCCAAGTCTCGTACTATCCAAATTTCAATGTCAAGCGGAACCGGCAGGGAAACACATATTTCACAAGTTCGGTCTACGATATGCATGACTGGTATTGCTGTGTTCTGTATGAATATAAAGATAACATGCAGCTTTTCGGGGGTGGCACTCCCATCATACGCTTTGCGGAAAGGAAGACGTATGGCCACACCTACGATCAGCCATGCGTCAATTCCTGTGTGGACATCCTGGATGACAACTCGCTTTATTACGCTTACGCTTTGAGAGTTGCAGATTACAACATAGATTCCCATGTTGTGATAGAACGGCTGACGCCTGAATTTGATACCATTTCAACGTTTTTCTTTGGTCTTTCAGACGGAGTGTGCAACACTGTACAGAGCATTGCAGCCACAAGGGATGGTGGTTTGATATTGGTGACATTTAACTATGGATTGTATGCCCAAAAACAATATTGTAGCATCACCAAATTCCCCGCCGAAGCCTTCCTGAGCATCGACGAAGCCCACGCCAACGGCCTGAAACTCGCCATCGCCTACCCGAACCCGGGCGGCAACGAGATGCACATCCGCACCACGGTTGAGAATGCCGCCGTGGAGGTTTACGACATGAATGGCCGCCTTGTGGCGCAGCAGCCTGTCACGGAAACGGAAACCGTGCTGGATGCCACGGACTGGGCAGCGGGAACGTATGTCTGGAAGGTGGTTTCTGATAAAGCCGAAATTGAGACGGGGAAGTGGGTGAAGGAATGAATGACAACGATAAGAGACGTTGCAGCAACGTCTACTGATAAAAACCGTCATTCAGGCATAGCTTGGGTGGCGGTTTTAATTATAAAAACGGCAATTCAAACTCATCCTTTTTTGCCGTCGGTTTCTTCCTGATACAGGCGCTCGATTTCCGGTTTAAGCTGAGGAATATCCACCTCTATTGTTTCCCATAATTGTTCCGGACGAATTGAATAATAGCCATGAACGAGCACATGACGCATATTTTCAATCACATTCCATTCAATTTCAGGATGTATAGACCTAAATTCTTTCGATAGCATATACACTGCTTCACCAATAATCTCAACACATTTCACAAATCCATAATAAGCAATCGGATCAGCAACAAGTTGCTCAAAAGTAAACCTATCCTTATTGCTCTGAATGGTCTCTATCGAATTCAGGATATGCTCCAAACGGCTCTTGTCATTAATTCTCTCTCTCATAAATCAGGATTTTATCATGGTTGGCACTATCCTCAGCGAATGGCAAAAGTCGTCCTTCTTCCACCAAATCCACATCACGGTTTATAGCCTGCTTCAAAGCACACATGATGCGCGAGATGGTGAACAGGGAAATCCGCGCCGATTCATCATACTGGACAAGAATATCCACATCGCTAGTATCAGTTTCCTCACCCCGCGAGCATGAACCGAAAAGCCAAGCCTTGGTAACAGGCTGGTTAGCAAGCTCCATCTGAATCAATGGAATCATATTTTCGACAGAAGCACTTAACATTGTCTTTCTTTTTTTCAATTCGCAAAAATAGTAATATTTCCCAAATCTCATTCCTTTCCCAAATATTTCCTATCTTTGTCAACTCAAAAATCAATCATAACCCGCTAACATACATTTTATGAAAAAGACAAGCATCATCCTCAGCATAATCCTCTCATTAGGAATGCTTTTCAGCGCACAGGCGCAAAACCGCATCAATCTGAATGGTGCCAAATCTGTGCAGCAATGCGATAACGCGACCGAAAAAGGCTTCACCGCCACTTTCTCTTTCGGCAGCATCGAAGCCAACGCTGTCAATACCGAAAAAGGCGTTTTTTCGGAAATCGCCATGAGCAACACCTTCAACTGCGGCAAGCCGGGCGAGCCGTCTTTGCCCGCTGTGCATCAGCTTGTTGCCGTTCCTTTTGGCGCAAAAAATGTCAGCGTTGAAGTGAAGAATTACAGCACAACCATTTACAAATTATCCGATTACGGCATAAAGGCCATCGCACCGCAGCAGCTTTCGGTCAGGAAAGACCAGAAGGAAGTGCCTTTCCATTATAACGCCGAGGCCTACGCCACAAGAGGTTTTGCTGAACGCCCTTTGGCCGAAATCGAACTGCAAGGCACGCTGCGCGGCATTCAAGTCGGTTCATTAGTCATCAATCCCGTGCAATACGATGCCGCCAGCAATTCATTGAAGGTCTTCAACGATATTGAAGTTGAAGTCAGTTACGGCGAATACGACCAAGCGGCTGCCTATGAGGAATTTGCGAGGACGGCAAGCGTGTATTTCGCACCGATTTACCGTCAGATGTTCAATTGGCGCGATGATGTGTATGAGCAGCACCCCGACCTTTGGCAGGCACCTGTCAAGATGCTGGTCATCGCCGACCGCATGTTCGAAAACGCCATTCAGGATTGGGTGGACTGGAAAATCAAGAAAGGCTTCTATATGGATGTGAACTACACCGACCAAATCGGCACATCGAGCTCAGCCATCAAGTCGTTCATTCAAACGAAATATTACCAAACCGCACCAACTTTCCTTGTCATCATTGGCGACAAGGACCAGATTCCTGCCAGTGCCATTGGCAGCGCAACAAGTTGCGTAACAGACCTTTATTATCAAGCTATCGACAACGATTATTATCCTGATATGCTCCACAGCCGTATGCCAGTCGAAAACGTCGAGCAACTCAGCAACCTCTTGGAAAAGAGCCTGCAATACGAACAGTTCACCATGCCCGACCCAAGCTATTTGGACAACGTCCTGCTCATTGCAGGTTGGGACGAAGCCTGGAATCCGAAAGCTGGCAAACCCACCATCCAATATGCCGTCAATTACTATTACAATGAAGAACACGGCTTTGAAAATGTTTATGACTATTACACGCTTGGCGATTATGCCGGCTGCTACAACAACCTGAACACCGGCGTTGGCTTTGTCAACTACACCGCCCACGGTGCCAACGACCATTGGGAAGACCCGCTTTTCGAAGTCAGCGATGTCAACAATCTGACCAACACCGACAAGTATTTCCTTGCCATGGGCAACTGCTGCTTGGCCGCCGACTGGGGCATCTCAGGAACTTGTTTCGGTGAAGCCATGGTCCGCGCTCCACGCAAAGGCGCTTTTGCCTACATTGGAAGCTGCCCTTCAACCTATTGGTACGAAGACTACTACTTTGGCGTAGGTGCGACGAATGTCTTCTACAAAATGCCAGCCAAAGCCGAAACCACCACTGGCGTTTACGATGGCGTTTGGATGGACGACAGCTACAACACCATTCAGTCGATGGTATTTTTGGGCAACCTGGCAGTCACATACGCACACGTCAACAGCGGTTATACCGTATCTTCAAATTCCACCCCACTCTATTACTGGCAATGCTACCACACCCTCGGCGACGGCTCCATCATGCCCTATCACGTGAGACCTGCTGAGAATCAAGTCTTTCATGCATCGATTGTCCCGATTGGAGCTACCACCTACGAAGTCAGCGCCGACGCGGGTTCCTACGTTGCACTCACAAAAGAAGGCTCCATTTTAGGCACAGGTCTGATTGACGAAACCGGCACGCTTGTCTTCGACATCGAACCTGTCACCACAAGCGGCAACATCACCCTTTGCGTGACACACCCGCAACGTGTTCCTTATCTCGAAGAGATTCCTGCCGCCCAAATCAACGGTCCATTCGTCACCATCGAAAGCTACACGCCAAGCGAAGCACACATCGGTGCCGCAAACGACTTACTCATCTACTTCAAGAACATTGGCACGGATTGGACCCCAAGAGACACATACGTTACATTGACTTGCGATGACCCTAACATCACCTTCATCGAAGATTCGGGAGATTTAGGCAACCTGCCACAAAATGAATTCTCTGCAGAACTTTATTTCCGTTACCGCATCAACGAAAATGTGGCCGACGGCACCCGATTCCACATCAAG
>JAZQPN010000421.1:0-23608 GCA_045628585.1 Bacteroidales bacterium
AATGATGCGCCCTGAAAAAGTAAAGAAAGTCGCCACCAAGGAAGACTTCATGGCTATCGGTGTTCCCGAAGCATGGGCCGAAGTTTTGGTCAGCAATGGCTACACTTCCGTTGAAGCCGTCAAGGAAGAAAAGGCTTCCGCCCTGCGTGAAAAGCTGAATGGCCTCCGCAAGAAAAACAAACTCGACATTCCGGCCTTGCAGTTGGAAGATGTTGAGGCTTGGCAGAAATAAATCCAAAAAGGATATTAAATTCTCCCGCTGATTTCGCTGATTTCCGATGACTTATTTACGGAAATCCACGCTATCAGCGGGCGTTTTTTTATAAATCCCTTCGCGCTATCT
Organism: Bacteroidales bacterium; assembly: GCA_045628585.1. Classification (GTDB taxonomy): domain Bacteria; phylum Bacteroidota; class Bacteroidia; order Bacteroidales; family F082; genus Limimorpha. The sequence goes on from JAZQPN010000421.1 coordinate 344, forward strand.
GCGGGAGACATTTTGTCGGCCTCTCTGCGTAAGTCTGCGTTATCTGCGGGAGACATTATCAGAATTCCATCACCAATTTCAAATTCAGGTAACGTGGTGTCAGATAAGTCGGGACTCCGTAATATTTTCCATCAACATTTCTGACCCAAGTCTTTGAAATCGTGTTGTTTGTGTTCAGCAAATTGAAGACCTCCAGACTCACAAACATATTCTTGACATAATTAAGCGGATTGCCCTTGCGGAAACTGCTGCCTTCATAAATGAGTTGCTTGCTGAAACCAATATCCACGCGGCGGTAAGGATCGAATTTGCCAGCCGGTTCATAGAAATCAGAACTATTTGCATTGACTGGCAGCCCTGTTCCAAAAGTCAAAGTCATGTTGACGTGCCAAGTTGGTGCGCTCGGAATGTAATCCTGAAAGAACAACGAAAAGCTCAGCAATTGGTTCGACGGACGGTTATGCCAACCCATGAAAACGGTATCGGCAACGGCAGCATCAGAATGGTTGTAGAAAGGCAGTTTTTTGCCTTCGGCATTCACGAGATAATAATCGCCACGGATGTCTTCGCGGGTGCGCATCAACGAGAGGCTTGCCCAACTGTCAATGCCTTTCACAAATTCGCCGTTCACCTTGAAATCGATGCCCGTTGCGTAAGCTTTTGCCGATTGGTCGGCGTAATAGCGGATTTTCACATTGTCGATGTCGTAAGGAATCACATGGGTGAAATACTTGAAATAAGCTTCCGAAGTCAAGATGAAAGGACGGTTCCAAGCACGGAACTTGAAATCGTTGCCCAAAACGACCTGATAGGAACGCTGGGCTTCCGATTCGGCAAACAAGGATCCATCACGTTTGCGGATTTCGCGGTAGAAAGGCGTTTGGTGATAAACGCCACCTGAAAGTCTGTAAACCAGTTCCTTGCCTTCCAAACTTGGACGATAGGCTATGCCTGCACGCGGACTGACATACACCTTTTTATTATAGCCCCAGTAATTGGCGCGCAAACCACCCGTGATAACGATTTCGCCATCATTATTGCAAGGAATTGTCCATGAATTCTGAACGAAGCCATCCAAATTGTTGACGGAAAGCAAATTATGCGCCTTGCAATTTGAATTAATGTTAAGTTCGGGCAGAATGTCCAGATTTTGGATGATGCCGATAGAATCATGCGGATGCGGTAAATTGTAATCGGCGGAATCTATCATCTGCCACTCGTCAACGATGTCGTCAACATTCTGATGCTGGAAGCGTAAGCCCCACTTCATCAGGCTGTTGCCAAAAGCGTATGTTCCCTTGTGGTCGACATTGTAAACCTGAGCATAAAAAGCGTTTCTGGCATGTTTCAAGTGTGTCCCGACATCATTGTAAACCTGCACTTCGCCCGTGGTTTCGGAGCCTAAACTAAGGTCGCGTTCTCCCAAAAAATAGCTGCCTGCAATGTCGTAGGTTTCGGTTTCGTAGGTCGAAAAAGCCGATGCTATCAGTTTGAGGTTCAAATTGTTATTCGGCTTGTAGGTCAAAGTCAATGCACCAAGGCCGGTTGTATAGTCGTCAACTTCGCTGCCATCGAAATCAATTCTCATTCGCATCGACTGGTTGATGTTTCCAAAATCGGTTTCGCCCGATTCAGGCATCAAAGCATATTGGTTTCTGGAAAAATAACCCAAAATCGACAGCTCCCATTTTGCATTGAAATCGTAGTTCAGCAAGGCTTGTCCGTCAGCAAAGTTCGGGTGATACGAACCCTTCGTGTCCATCAGGCTCAAAGCAAGCGTCGTGTTTTTGTAGCGCGCCCCAACAAGATAACTGAATTTTTCATTTTTGGTGGCACCTTCGACATGAGCTTCAGCTCCTAACATGCTCAAAGTCAGAGAACCAGCAGTTTCCCTTGGCTTTTTGTAAGTGACATCCAAGACCGATGACATTTTGTCGCCATATTCCACCGAGAAACCGCCTGCAGAAAACTCAATGTTGGAAACCAGGCTCGAATTGACGAAACTCAAGCCTTCCTGTTGTCCCGACCCTACCAAAAAAGGCCTGTAAATCTCGATGCCGTTGACGTAAATCAGATTTTCATCGAAATTGCCGCCTCGCACCGTATATTGCGAACTCATTTCATTGTTTGAAGTCACGCCCGGCAAAGTCTTGATTAGGTTTTCGACGCCGCCGCCCATCGAAGGAAGGAGGTTGGCCTGCTTTGCATCCAGGCGCGTCAGGCTTGAGGCGTCGACGGCGCGGTCGCTGATGACGGCATCGGGCAAGCTCTGAGCCGTTGAGATTAATGTGACGTCAAGTTTGCGTTTCTCCCCTGGTTTCAAAGTGACAGATTCCTTTTTCTGTTCATAGCCGATGAAGGAAAAAACAATTTCCAAAGTGCTGTCGCAAGGCAATGTCAATTCGTAATAGCCTCTTGCATTGGTTGTTACGCCAAGTGTTGAACCAGGAACCGCCACATTCGCCAAATCAATTGGGGTTTTCTCTTCGTCGGTCACCTTGCCGTAAATCATCCCCGTTTGCTTTTGCTGGGCAAAGGCGAAACATGAAACAATCAGCAATGCTATTAATAATAGGTGTTTACGCATATTGGAATAACTATGATTGGGCGGGAATATTGTCTCAAACAAAAAAAGCTGCTGCGCAACGCACAGCAGCTATATTTTTTCAGTTTACATTCGGGATTACCAACGGTTTAAGTTACCCTTTTCGGAGGCGTCCATGATAGCGGCATAAATGCCCTTCTTGTTGATGGTGCGCAGACCAGCTGCAGAAACCTTCAGGACAACCCATTCATCCCATTCCGGAACGTAGAACTTCTTGATTTTCAGATTAGGTTCGAATGTTCTCTTGGTTCTCTTGTTTGAGTGAGAAACGTTATTACCAGTAATCGTCTTTTTACCTGTAATTTGACAAATTTTTGACATGACTCTATTCCTTTTATAATTAACAATTGCCTTTTTCCAAAAGGGACTGCAAAAGTACACTTTTTTTCGATACCACAATCCCCTATCTTCAAAAATCGCGCAAAAGTAGGAAAAAATTTGAAACTAATTGCCGTTTGTTGGAAAAAAACACTCCTTACCAAATTAAATCCTATCTTTGCAGTGCAAAACGACACATTTTGAAATGAAAATAGAAGATTTAAAGGTTGGAAAACTGGTTTATACCATTCAGGCCGACGATGCTAATGGCGAAATTCTGGAAAGTGCCACGGAGGAAAAACCACGCGTGATGATGTTTGGAGTTGGCCGCATCATGAAAAGCTTTTCCGATGGTTTGCGAGGCTTGGAAGCTGGTGATTCATTTGCATTTACAATTGCTCCTGATGAGGCTTTCGGCTGGCATGACGATGAAAAAGTGATGGATGTGCCCCTCAACGTTTTTATGGAAGACGGTCAAATCAGAGAGGATTTGCTCGTGGTCGGCAATGTCATCAAATTGCAGGACAAGGATGGTCATCCTTTCGATGGAAGGATAGTGCAAGTCGATGAGGATCATGTTGTTATGGATTTTAATCATCCTTTGGCGGGTCGCAGCCTTTTTGTGAAAGGCAAGGTTTTGGAAGTCAGGGAACCCACAATTGAGGAAATGGACGCGGAAGTGGAATACCGTAAAAACCAAGGGCATCACTGCCACCATCATCACGAACATGGCCATCATTGCGAAGGTGGGAATTGTGACTCTTGCCATTGAATATGAAGCTAAAAATCAGTGGTTTATATCAAAAATTCAGAAATTTCATTCTTTATGCGGTTTTCGGAACCGTCAGTACGGGGCTGGATTTCTGCATTTTCTGGGTCCTCAGCAGTTTCCTGCCCTATCAAGGAGCCAATGCCATCAGTTTCCATGCTGGCATCATTTGCAGCTTCATTCTCAACAAGAATATCAACTTCAAGGTCTACGACCACCTCTATTTGCGTTTTCTTGCTTTTTACGGTGTGCAGCTTTTAGGTCTGGGCATAACTTCCCTGTCGCTCAATTATTTTATTGAAGACTTGGGATTCAATAAGTTACTTGCAAAAGGTTGTTGCGTTCTGATTGTCGCCTTGCTGCTTTTTGCACTCGATTATCTCATTACTTTCCGAAAGAAGGAAACGTAGTGCGTCGGCTCACTAATAAGGTAATTCTGAAGCGGTATTTAGTTTGCCGATTGAACAATTGATTTCTAAGTCAGGGGATGCCTGAATGCGAGATGCCCTCTGAAAGAAACAAGGATTTAAGCATGATTCACGTAGGATTCTTGTCTTTATTTTGCAAAGAAAGCAATAAAAATTTGCTCAACGAGTTAAAAAATCGGATATTTGCACGCTCAAAAATGGGTGTGTTCCGTAAAACGTGTTACAAACAACCTGAAGAATGACAGTTATGAGAGGCTTTACATTGAAAAAAACAGGCATAGTGGCATTGCTGGTTCTCCTTTCGCAAGGACTTTTTGCCCAGGCAAATGTCGATTCGCCGTATTCCATGTTCGGTATCGGACAGCTGAGGGATAAAACTATGAATTCCAGGCTGAAAGGCATGGGAGGCGTGGCCAATGCCATGCACGGCAAGGGCTTGATTAATGCCGAAAATCCGGCATCATACGCCATGATTGACAGTCTGGCTTTCCTGTTTGATGCGGGCATGTATTTCAAGACTTCCGATTTCAGCACATCTAATCTGTCGGAAATCTCCAACAATGCCAATTTCGATTTTGTTGCCATGGCTTTCGGTGCAACCGACTGGTGGCGCATTTCGCTTGGCGTTCAGCCTTTTAGCAATGTTGGCTACAATTTGGTTGTGAACAATCACAAGGATGATATCGGTAACTATGCCACTACGTTCAAAGGTTCAGGCGGCTTGAATCAGGCTTTCATCGGCAATGCGTTCCGCTTGGGCAAACATTTTTCAATTGGTGCCAATGCGTCATTTGTTTTCGGTGATTACGAGACGCTTACGACTTTGAGTTTCCCTGATTCCACCTATATGATTGGCTCGCGCCGTGGCATAGATATGTTGGTGAAATCGTTCATGTTCGATTATGGCGTGCTGTACAATACGAATCTTTCAAAAGACCTTAACTTGAGCATCGGACTGACTTATAATCAGAAGATTAAGCTGAGAGGAACTCAAACCACTTTCATCCGTTCCATGGAAGAGGCAACCGACAGTGATTCCGAATACCTGATTGATACCATTTTTTATAAGGTGAAGGAAAAATCGGCCGTTTCCATGCCTCACGGTTTTGGTTTTGGCGTGGCTTTGCAGAAAAACAACCGTTGGGCTGTTGCCGCCGATTTCAATTGGTCGCAGTGGAGTAAATTTGCTCGCGAAGGCATCAACGATTCGTTGCAAAACTCGTGGAATGTTGCCGTTGGCGCTGAATTTACCCCGACACATTCATCGGTTTCGAATTATTTCAGAAAGGCTTCCTACCGTTTCGGCGGTTTTTATGAGCAGACTTATCTTAATATTAAGGGTCAGTCAATCAATAAGTTTGGTGCTACCGTCGGTGTTTCTTTGCCTTTGCCACGCACCTTGTCGAAGGTCAACATTGGCTTGGAAGTGGGGCAGTGTGGTACCAAGTCGGCAGGCTTGATTCAGGAAAGGTATTTCAAGGCAAGCGTGGGCGTTTCGGTGTTCGAGCGCTGGTTCCTGAAACGCAAATATAACTAAGGTGTGCATTTTGGAATGATATTTGAATAGGAATAGGAAAAAAGGAAATTAGTATAAGTTTAACAATAAAAATTAGAGAAATGAAAACTAGAAAAGCAATGTTACTGGCCGTTATGTTTGGAATGGCAGTAAGTGTAACCGCACAGAATGTCGATGCACCTAAATATGGTCTCGACAGTGTTGCTAGCGTCACTAACCAATCAACTTACCGCGAATACTTCAAGCAGTGGGAAGCTGCCAAGTATGCAAAAGACGCCATCAGCATGGAAATGGTTTCCGCCTGGAGATATGTGTTTTTGAACGCTCCTCGCATGAGTCAGTACGTTTACACCAACGGTGAAAAAATCATGGATTATTTCATCCGCACGAACCCAAGCCAGAAGGACGCTTACATCGACACGCTGAACATGCTTGCCGACACAAGAGCCGTCTGCTTCCCTAACGATCCAAAGACCGGTGCTTCGCAAGTCGCCAACATCAAGGCCAAGAAGGGTTATCTGATTTACACCTACAATCCGGCCCGTTACGAAGAAGCCTACAACGTGCTGAAAGAAGCCGTTGAACTTGACATCGCTCAGATTCAGGTCGGTTTCCTCGATGGCTACTTCCGCGCTGCTGCCGACATGGTCAACAACGGCAAGGCTGATAAGATGACGGTCATCGATGTGTATCAGGAACTTACCGATGTGCTTGATGCCAACGTGAAGACACTGGCCGAAACCGAAACAGAATTGCTCACTGCAAAGCAGGAAGCTGAAGAAGGTGGTGATGCAGAGGCTGTCGCTGGTTTCGACAAACAGCTCGAAAAGAACGAAAAGTCCATCAATAACTATAAAGGTGTGAAGAGCAACATCGACAACCTGTTCCAGCCATTCGCTTCATGCGAAGACCTGATCAAGGTGTTCACGGCTAAGATGAACGAAAATCCTAACGACATCAACCTCCTGAAGAGAATCACCACCGTGCTCGATAAGAAGGATTGCACCGATTCGAAGCTCTTCCTCGATGCTTCCAAGAATCTCTACGCCCTTGAACCAAGCCCTGAAGCTGCCTACAATATCGGCGTCCAGCTCTTCAAGGATAAGAAATACGGCGAAGCTGCCACATACTTCGAACAGGCTACCAAGGCCGAAAACAACGACCGCGTATTCCGCGCACTGCGTAACCTTGCCATGTGCTATCAGAATGTCGGCAACCTTTCAAAGGGCCGCGATGCCGCCCGCCGCGCTGCTCAGGTCGACCCGACCGCCGGCGAACCTTACCTCATCATCGCCATGCTTTATGCTGAAAGTTCAAAGCAGTATGAAAGCAGCACCTTCGGTGGCAAGGAAGTGTTCTGGGCCGCTGTCGATAAGTGCGAAAGAGCAAGACAGCTTGATCCATCGGTTGCCAAGAGAGCTGGAGAAATGATTGCTGCCTACAGACAGTATTTCCCGACCACTGAAACAGTCTTCTTCAACGACTATCAGGATGGCCAGTCTTATTCAATCGGGGGCTGGATTGGTGAAACCACAACCATCAGAACAAAGAAATAATTGAGAATCATCCATAAGATATTAATATGGTGCAACATCACAGCCGCAACGGCTGTGATGTTGTTTTCGTGTGGCAATCCCGATGCGGTGGTCAGGAAACTGGCTTCGGATGACACGCTTTCGGGCGTAATGGCCGACAGCGTTACGTTCTATCGCAGCGATTCGGGCCGCGTGCAGCTGAAACTCACCGCGCCGCGCCTGATTCATTTGGAAACCGAAGACAACGTGATGGAGTTTCCTTTGGGTTTTCACGCCATTTTTTACGACAAAAACGTCAATCCTTCTTCTGAAATCAGTGCCGATTACGGCAAAAATCAGAAAAATATGATTGAGGCCTTAGGCAATGTCGTCGTCACCAATTACGACAATGATGAAAAGATGTACTCCGACAAACTGTATTGGTATCAGGATACGAAAATGATGTATACGCGCTCGCATGTCCGTATCATCACGCCCGACAAGGACATCGAAGGCGACAGTCTTGTGGCCAAGGAAGATTTTTCGGAATACACGATTTACAATGGCCGCGCGACCTTGGAAGTGGAGGAGGAGTTATGAACGATTGGCTGATTGTTGCGATTACCTTGTTCTTTTCGGCCATGTGCTCGGGTCTGGAGATTGCTTTCAACAGCATCAACCGACTGCAGCTTGAGGTCGAGTTGAAGAAAAACACCTTTTCGGCAAGGATCATCAGCTTGTTTTTCAAGAACAAGTCGCGTTTCATCACTTCGCTTCTTTTAGGCAATAACATTGCCTTGGTCATCTATGGCATGAGCATGGCCAACATCATTGGCGGCAATGTTTCCATTCCGAATGATTTCCTCATGCTTTTGGTTCAAACGCTCATTTCCACGACGTTGGTTCTCCTGGTTGGCGAGTTCCTGCCGAAAGTGCTGTTCCGCATCAATCCGAACGCCATTTTGTCGTTTTTCGCTTTTCCGACCTGTCTTTGCTATTTTCTCCTTTATCCTTTGATTCTGGTCTATACAGGCATTTCGGAGTTTCTCATACGTTTCGTGTTCCGTCAGAAAACCGATGAATCGGCCTATAAATTTTCTACTGTCGATTTGAACGACTATATTGCAGAATATGCTGACCCGGAAGAGGAAAACGAAGATATTCAGCAGGAAATACAGCTTTTCCAGAATGCCATGGAATTTCGCTCGGTGAAATTGCGCGAGTGCATGGGCCCGCGAAACGAAATCGAGGCGGTGAAATGTACCGATACCCTTGCTTTTGTCAAGGATCGTTTCGAGGAAACGAAACATTCGAAACTTGTCGTTTACGAAGACAACATCGACAACATAGTCGGCTATATTCATCTGAACGATGTGGTTCGTGAGACGTTGGAACAGACGGAAAAGACGATAGAAAAGCTGGTTCGCCCGCTCGCTTTTTTCCCAGAGACTTATACCGCCGACCGCCTTTTGCGCTATTTCATACAGAAGCATCAGGGTTTGGCGGTGGTCGTCGACGAATTTGGAGGCACTTCCGGCATCGTCACAATGGAAGACGTAATTGAGGAAATTTTCGGCGAAATTAATGACGAATATGATGTTGAAGAAGAAACGGAAAAGAAAATCGGCAAAAACACTTACGTTTTTTCGGCACGCCTTGAAATCGACTATCTTAATGATACATACCGACTTGACCTGCCCGTTTCCGACGATTACGAGACTTTAGCCGGCATGATTCTGCATTATTGCGAAGATATTCCGACCGTGGGTGAGACCTTCAATATAGGCAAATATACAGTCAGCATCTTGAAGGCATCACACATGAAATTGGAGGAAGTGAAGCTCGAAATGGGAGATATTGAATAAAAAAGTTTGCCATTTCGCTAAGCAATTGGAAAAATTACTAAATTTGCACGCTTTTTTTCAGATAGAATTAATAAATAAATAAGGTAAGAAAATTATGGCAGCAATTGAAAGAATCAGAAAACATTCTGGATTGTTAATCGCAATCATTGGTTTAGCTTTGTTAGCATTCGTGTTGCAGGATTTGTTCCAGAGCACAGGCAGAAACCGTGAGAACAACATCGCTGTGATTGACGGCGAAAGAATCCCTTATCAGGATTTCATAACCCAAAAGGACAAGGATGTTGAAAACATGAAAAGCAGAACCGGTAAGAATCTGACTACCGATGAAAACCTCAGACAGTGCAACGCTACGTTTGAGCAAATGATTAAGGACCACATCATGACCAAGGAATACGAAGCCCTCGGCATGAATGTGTCAAGTGAAGAACTCACCGACCAGTTCACTGGTGAAAATCCTCACGAATGGGTCGTTTCAAGCTTCGGCAATCCTGATGGAACACTCAATAGGGAAAACCTCAACTACTATCTTGACAACCTCAACGATTTCCCTGTTGAAGCCCGTATGCAGTGGATGGACTTTGAAAGAGCCGTCAAGGCAGACCGTTTGGAAACCAAGTTCGAAAACCTCGTAAAGGCTTCTTATTTCGTGCCTTCGAAACTGGCCAAGAAGTATTATGAAAACAAGAACATTAAGGCTTCGGCTGACATCGTTGCCTTGCGTTATTCCAATATCCCTGACTCAACCGTAGTCGTCACTGATAAGGAGAATAAAAAATACTACGAAGAAAACAAGTACAGATACGAAACCGACGAAGTCCGCGACATTGAATACGTGATTTTCGACATCAAGCCTTCAGTCGAAGACCGCCAGGATGCCCTCGCTTTCGTGAATGGTCTGAAAGAAGATTTCGCCACTACCGAAAACGTGGAAAGTTTCGTCAATGCCAACTCCGACCAGCGCTACGACAGCACATGGATGGGCAGAAAAGACGTTCCTCAGCAGATTGAAACCTCTATCTTCGATGCAGGTCATGAAGCTGGTTTCGTGTTCGGCCCTTACGAAAACGAAGATGCTTACAACCTCGTCCGTATCGTTGACATGCAGAACCGTCCTGACTCATTGATGGCAAGCCACATCCTCATCAGCTATGCCGGTGCTGCTCGTACCGAAGCCACAATCACCAAGGAAGAAGCTGAAGCTAAGGCCGACAGCCTCCTCGCAGTTTTGAAAGCCTCTAAAAACGCTGATTTGTTCGCCGAACTCGCTGGTCAGTTCTCAACTGATCCAGGTTCAAAGGACAAGGGCGGTGACCTCGGCTGGTTCACCGATGGCACGATGGTAACTGACTTCAATGAATTTGTCATTAACAACCCTGTTGGTACAATCGGTAAGGTTGAAACTCCATTTGGCTATCATATCATTAAGGTGACCGACAAGACTGCTGCTCAGCCAAAAGTCCGTCTCGCCGTTCTGAAACATGACATTTCCTATAGCACCAAGACTGCTCAGAACGTTTTCGCCGATGCTAACCGTTTCGTTACCGAAAACAAGACATACGACCAGTTCAATGCAGCTATCGAAGAACAGGGTCTCACCAAGCGCACCATGCCTAGAATGAACTACAGCACTTATCAGATTACGGGTGTCAACAACCCTCGTGAAATCGTCCGCTGGGCTTTCGACGAAAAGACCAAAGTCGGTGACATTTCAACTGTTTACGACCTCGATGACATGTATGTTGTTGCCGCTCTGACCAGCATCGTTCCTGAAGGTTATGCTCCAATCGACATCGTTGCTGAACAGGCCAAGTATCAGATCATGAACCTTAAGAAAGGTGAAATGGCTGTCGAAAAGATGAATGCTTGCGGTAATGACGTCAACAGAATGGTCAGTGAGCTCGGTGCCGAATCAACCACCGTTTCCGACATCAACATTGAAGCACGCGTTTTGAGCAACTTTGGCGTTGAAGCTGATGTCATTGGTACCATCCTCGGCATGAAGGAAGGTCAGGAAGTTGGCCCAATCGCTGGTAATTCAAGTGCCTTCATCATCAAGAATGTGAAGTTCACTACTCCTGAAGAAACTACCGATTACAGCGACATCTACAGAGAAAAGACAAGCCAGTTCAACAATAAGGTTTTGGGCGGCTCCATCTATAGCGCTTTGAGAAACAAGGCTAAGATTGAAGATAACAGAATCAGATACTATTAATCTGGAATCCACATCATAATCAAAAGGCTGGAACACTCCAGCCTTTTTTCGTTTATGCACAATAAAATGTTTATTTTTGCTTTTTATAAGAATAAAAACATAGAATCTGTATGAGAAAGTTTAAAAGTTTACTTATGGTGACCGCAATGCTGATTTTGGCAGTGAGTTGCGGCAAAAAGTTTGAAATCACCTTGTCGCCTACGGAATATGAATTTGCTCCTGAAGGCGGTGAAATGACAGTCGAAATCACCACTGACGGCGATTGGAACCTTGACAAATGCCCGGAATGGATTACCGCATCGGCGGCATCAGGCAGCAAAAGCGCTTCGGTCGTCTTGACGGCTCAGGCAAACGCTGGAACCGCCATGCGTGAAGCTATTCTTGAGGTGGCAACTTCAACCAATTCCGCCCAGTTGAAACTTATGCAAGGTTTTTCGACGGAAGAATTTATTCGAATTACACCAGCAGATATTGCAGCCGATTATCAAGGTGGGGAGTTCGAACTGCAGATTGAGTCAAATTGCAATTGGAATCTGTCCGAGGCATCGCAACAGATTTCCTGGATTACAGTAAATCCTACGTCAGGACAGGGAACGCAGACGGTGAAAGTGTCTGTGGCTCAATATGATCAGGAAAGTGACACCACATTCCGCACAGCTACACTTGTTTTTTCGGGGGCAAATACCTTGGTGCCTGTAAATGTCACCCAAACCGATGGCAGCGAAGTCGATGTTGTCATCGAACCCAGGATGATACATTTTGCCGCAGAAGGTGGTTCGCAGCAAATAGATGTTGCCTGTCCTTCCACTTGGCATGTTTCAGCTTCCGTTCCGTGGCTTACAGTGAGTGCAACCGAAGGCTCAGGCAATGGCCAAATTACGGTCACTGCTGAAAGCAATGAGATTTATCATGAACGTCTTGGTGCGGTTTCTTTCATTTCCGATGCACAGCATGTCACTACGTTGCCTGTAGTTCAGGATGCTGCCATAAACCCTAATTACCTCAATGTATCGCTTTTGGAAATTGATTTCTCCAAACAGGGTGGCAGTGCCGAGATAACTATTGGCTGTAACGAAACATGGAAGTTGGATTGCCCTGATTCATGGCTTTCGTTTACCCCCTATATGGGTGAAGGCGACGGTTCTTTTGAACTTGTTGCTGAGCCAAACATTTTGGATTCGCCAAGAAATACGGTTGTCAACGTGGTTTCGGATCACTTTTATAGACAGATAAACGTGACCCAGGAAAAAGGCGATGAAGCTCCGTCTGTTAGCTTAAGCGTTGACACATTGTTTGTTGATGCCGATGAAGCCGTCTTCGATGTCGATGTTTTCTCAAATGTGTCATGGACCGTTTGGGGTAGCGGTTGGGCTGAACCGATTCAAGGCAGTGGCGAAGGCAATGGAAGTTTTCAGCTGCGGGTCCATGCAAACCACGAAATGACACCCCGCACCTGTACCATCCGAGTTGTGGCATCGGGTGTGTCGGCATCGTTGGTGATCGTCCAAAGCGGTTATGTCTATACTTTGGAAACAAGTGTCACTGAAATTAACGCAACGGCTGATTTGACAAAAGTTGAAGTCGCAGTGTCTGCCAACCAGAATTGGATTGTATCAAAAGGTGCGTCTTGGATTCACTACGAACCGGATAGCGGTGCCAACGACGGTTATTTTGCCATTGTCGTTGACCCAAACACTTTTCCGAGGGACCGTTCGGCTGAGGTTTTTGTTACTGGTGAAATGGATGGCTTGATCATCATCACGGTAAATCAGCAGCATGCCAAATGAGGCAAATGACAAATAAATGGAAATGGCGGAACTCCTAATAGCGGTTCCGCCATTTTTGTAGAGACTTAGCGTGCTACGTCTTGTTCTTATTTTGATAAAGTAAGACATTTTGAAAACGAAATGTTGAGGTCACAGGAATGTGAAAATATGATGCATCTCGAAATTCCGTAGACTCACGAGTTCGTAATCCAAATTGAAGTTTGGTTTTTGAACAGTTGCTTCATCCATTAAAAAGAAAAACAAATTCTAATTTTCAGGTAAACTCTCTCCTTGTATCAAATAAATCCCTATTTTTGAAACCTCAATGAAAACCATTAAAATTCAATCTATATGAGAAGACATTTCCTACTTTTTCTCTGCCTGCTGTTCGTCACAGGATTGACAGATGCTAAACCCATCGACATCAGTCAAGCTCAAAAACTTGGACAAAAATTTGTCCATGCGAATTTTGCTAAAACACGGCAAAACAACGATCTGAAACTCGTCTACACCGGCGTTGCCTCTCGCGGCGAGACTTGTTTTTATGCATTCAATGTCGGTCAGACGGGCTTCGTCATCATTTCTGCCGACGACTGCTACCGTCCCGTGGTCGGTTATTCCGATGAAGGCGTTTTCGAAACGGAAAACATGTCGCCTGAATTGAAGTATTATTTGGATAATATTGCCGAAGGCCGCAGTCAGTTCCGTAGGAACAGTCAAAGCCCGGAAGTCGCCGCCGAATGGCAGCTGTTTGCCGAAACAGGCAGGTTGCTTTCGTTTAACAGAGGCAAAACCGCGACTTACCTTGTGCAAACCAAATGGAATCAGGATTCGCCTTATAATAAATTCTGTCCGCTTGCATCTGGCGGTTCGGGTGGTCGCGCCTATGCTGGTTGCGTGGCTACCGCCATGTCGCAGGTCATGAAATACTGGAACTATCCTGAACATGGTTCGGGAAGCCATACCTATATCTGGGGAGGCGATACGCTTTCGGCCAATTTCGGCGAAGCCACCTACGAGTTCGACAAGATGAAACTTTCCATTGGCCTCATGTCGCCTGATGAAGATGTTTTCCCGATTGCCTGGTTCATGTATCATTGCGGCATTGCCGTTGACATGATGTATTCCGGTTCGGGCAGCGGCGCCTACTCGGAAGATGTGCCTGATGTCATCCTGAAAAATTTCGGCTACTCAAACAAAGCGCGCCTCCGCAAACGCGATGCCTATTCATTGGAAGAATGGCAGAATATGCTAAAAGACAGCTTCGACCAAGGCTGGCCGGTTTATTATTCAGGTTCAAGTGATGACGGCGGCCACGCTTTCGTGTGCGACGGGTACAACGATGCCGACTTGTTCCATTACAACTTTGGTTGGAGCGGCAGCAGCGACGGCTGGTATGTTATTGACGAGATTGATTTCAACAGGGGCGCTGACGCAATTTTCAATTATGTCCCAGCTTACGTCTTTGAAAATACTGCGCAAGCCGTCGGCAATTTCAAAGCCGTTGCCAACGGTGATGACGGCTTTTCGGCCACGCTTTCATGGGTCAATCCAGGCCTTACAATTGGCGGAAATGCCATCGAAAGCCTTGAGCAAGTAGTGATTATGAGAGATGAGGAAATAATCAGTGTAATAGAAAACCCTGAACCAAATGCCGCAATGAGTTATGTCGATCAAGCGGGTATCCCGATGATGGTCAATTATACCGTTTATGTGGTCTGCAATGGCACAAACGGCAAAAAAGCCTACGCCAACAATGTAAATCTTGGCCCGACTTGCCCATGGACGGTTACCACGACCGAAAACTGGAACGACGGCAGTCTGTCGGTTTATAATAATGCCGGACTGCTTTTGGCGAAAATCAGTGCCGACCGTAGCGAAAGCACCGATTACGAAGTGGAAATGTCGCAGGGTCTGGTTAGATTCGTGTGGACGGCTCCGACCGATTCCATCAATTTGACATTCAGCATTAAAGACTCTGAAAACAGAACCGTTTTCGCTTTCGAAGGCGCTTCTGCCGATATGCCGAATGGAACGTTCTTCATCGCCAACAATTCTTGCAGTTTCTCGGCCGATGTCTATGAAGCCCCCAAAGACCTAACCGCAGAAACCGTTGGCAACGACATCGTTTTGAATTGGACCGGCATCGATAATCCTGGTTATGGCTACAACATCTACCGCGATGACTTCCTATACAGCATGGTCTCCGACGGAACTACATTCATCGACCGCAATGCGGGTCTTGAAAGCCATTGCTATCACATCACCGCTTTCACGGCCAATGGCGAATCGGATGCCTCAAACGAAGCCTGCGCCAATGCCATAATCGAATGTGCCACACCGAAAGATTTCTGTGGCGAAGTCCTTGAAACCGGCAAGGTGAAACTCAGTTGGGTTGCGCCGGAAATCATCGACTTTTCGGGCTACATTATTTACAGGAAGTCATTCGGCTCTGATTACGAAAGAATTAAGTTGGTCGGAAAGACTGTAACTTCTTATACTGACAATACTTTGCTGAAAGCAGGGAACTTTTATTATTACCAGATTAAAGCCTACTATCAGGAATCGGCTACCGAATCGGCTCCGGCCATGAATGTCGATGACCCGAAACTGAATTATGTTGTCGTCAACAAGACTGCTATTCCGACCCACCTGACCGGAACATTACAAGAAAATAACGAAATGCTCCTTGAATGGGATCCTGCATATAACGCTGATTCATACAACGTCTACCTTAATGAGAATCCGATTGCACAAGAAATTACCGACAATTTCTTCTCAGCAACTATGAATGGGGAGACGACAGCTTATTCATTCTACGTCACAGGCATTAAGAATGGCGTGGAATCAAGTGCATCAAACAAAGTCCATTACGGCAGTGTGAACGTCAGCGAAAACAGCAGCATCGATTTGCAAATCTATCCGAATCCAACTGACGGCAAGATTTTCGTTGAAGCCAACGGCTTGATTTCGGTCACAGTTTATGACATCTTAGGTCAGGAAATCATGCAATCAAATGCCTCTGACAATGCCGCCACGCTGAATCTGTCGGGCTTGCAAAGCGGCGTTTATTTCATCAAGGCAAACACCGCCACAGGAAACTCAATTCAAAAAATCATCCTTAACTAAGCATCACCATGAAAAAACTGATATTCACTACATTATTGATTTGCTTCGCCTTCTCGGCAACGGCACAGCACAGAAGAATGCCAAAGTATTTCCGCAACACTTCTGAAAGACGGCATTATGAAGCCAGAAGGCCAGGCCGTTTCGTAAACCAGAACACCGATTTCCGTTTCGCCACAGATTTTGATGCGCGTTTGGACAGCGTCATCGGGGCCAACGATTTCGACTGGACGCAGTGGAAAAACATTTACACCTACACCGAAAACGGCCAATGGGCAAGCGAAACCACCTACGAACTTCGTGACAACGCTTGGCTGCCGACCGAAAGATGCGAGTTCGCCTACAATGAGAACGGAAATCCAGTTCGGGAACTTTATTCCAGGCAGGCGGATGGCGAATGGAGCCAATACTACAAGGTTGAAACGTTTTACAATGCTGAAAACCAAATGGATTCAATCGTTTATTCCAATTGGAACGATGATGCTTGGGTAGGCGCATCGAAAAACGAATACACTTATTCCGATGGCCTTTTGTCACTTCTGATGGCTTACAGAAACAGCGATGGCGCGTGGACGGAAAGCAGCAAATATGAGTACACTTACAACGGTGAAAATCAATTGGTTTTTCGCCTTTATTCAACCATCCGCAATGGCAGTTGGCGCGAATCGTCGAGAGACACGCTGTGCTATGAAAACGGTTTGCTAAGTTCATTTGCTGAACAAGTCAGAAGCATGGGGTGGGGTGGAAGCAGCTGGAGAGATTCCTACCGCTACGAATACGTCTACGACAATGGCCTTCTGACAAGCGAAACCTACTATTCAACCGGCATGGGCGGCACGCCGATAAGCCTCAAGAACAAGTCCGATTACGCTTACGATGCCAACGGCAACCTGACTGGCAAGACGACAAGCATTTTCAACGAAACCGATTGGATTGTTCGTGACGAATACAAGAACACTTTCGACCCTCAGCATCAAGCCGATAAGATGATGGGTGCCGAAGCCTTGTGGCGTAATTTCACATCTTACCAGAATGTTTTGGGCGAGGCAATGCCGATTCACAACCGCTGGCTGTCGTCGTACATCATTTCGACAAGCCTCGACACGCATTTCCAGATTTTCTATTCCGACATGGCAAGCGTTGCTGAAAATCAGGTGGATGCCGAAATCCATGTCGTGGAAGGAATGGTTTCTGTTGTAACTGAAAAGCCTGCCGACATTGCGGTTTATGATGTTTCAGGCCGCATGATTGCTCAGAAACACGGCGATAATTTCACAATCAATTTAAAATCAGGCTTGTATCTCGTTAAGGTGGGTAAAAAAGCCTCAAAAGTCGTTATCAAATAATCATTTTCAAATGAAAAAGCATCTCTTTTTCCTTTTGGCGGCAATGTTCGCTTTCAACGCAGCAAACGCCAGTCCCGTTGACGAAAAAACGGCTCAGAAAGTTGGCCGCAATTTTGCCAATGCCAATTTCAACTTTAAGCAAAACTCCGAACTGAAACTTGTATACACCGGCATTTCGACAAGAGGCGAAACCTGCTTCTATGCCTATAATGTCAACAATAAAGGTTTCGTTATCGTTTCTGCCGACGACCGTTTCCGTCCAATTGTCGGTTATTCCAACGAAGGCGTTTTCGAAACAGAGAACATGTCACCCGAAGCCAAATTCTATCTGGATAAAATCATTGAAGCCCGCACAAGCCCCAATGCCGTTCTTTTCGATGACACAGAAGCCGAATGGCAATCCGTGATGAAAGACGGAAAACTCATTTCGCGCAACGGCGGTCGCGAGGCCTCTTATCTGGTTCAGACCACTTGGAATCAGGATTCGCCTTACAACCTTTACGCACCTGATGCAAGTGGTGGTCCTGGCGGACGTTGCTATGCCGGTTGCGTGGCAACGGCCATGTCGCAAGTGATGAAATACTGGGATTTCCCTGCAAAAGGCACCGGGAGCCATTCATACCACTGCAGTTATGGTCAACTGTCAGCAAATTTCGGACAAACCGATTACAATTGGGAACATATGCCAAACCAGCTCATCGGAAGCTCAACTGATGAAGAAATCGATGCTGTTGCTCTGCTCATGTATCATTGCGGTGTTTCAGTCGATATGGGTTTCGGTCCTAATGGCAGCGGTGCCTATTCGGGCGATGTCCCATACGCCATCAAGCATTATTTTTCCTATTCCAACCAAGCCAATGACGAATACCGCGATTACTATTCGCTTTCGCAATGGCAAAACAAGCTAAAGGAATCATTTGATTTGCAATGGCCGGTCTATTATTCGGGTTATAGCAATGACGGCGGCCACGCTTTCGTTTGCGACGGTTACGACGACAACGACCTTTTCCATTTCAACTGGGGTTGGGATGGTAGCAACGATGGCTGGTTCGTCATCGATGAAATTGATTTTGCTGGCTGGGCTTCGGCGATATTCAATTTCGTACCTTCCGATGTGTACCAATACATGCCGAAACAACCGGAAAACCTTCAGGTCACATCGCTTGGCGACATGCAATGCTCTGCAACCCTCACTTGGAAAAATCCTACGAAAAACATCCACAATAACGACCTTACTACCATCGACCAGATTGTTATAACACGCAATGGTCAAATCATTTACACCGAAAATAATGTTGCTCTGGGCGTCAATATGGAATACACCGACCACTATATGCCTACCATGGTCAATTATGCAGTTTATGCCGTTGTCAATTCGGCTAAAGGCTTGCCAGCCGAAGCCGAAAACATCATTTTAGGCCCAACCAGCAACTGGACTGTCGAAATGACGGCACCAAATGCACAGGGCTGGAATGGCGGCTATCTTTCGTTTGTCAATTCATCGGGAATCGAAATTGCGCAAGCCACAGCAAATTCCGCATCGGCAACGCAAACCGTCGAAATGCCTATTGGCCACGTCAGTCTCTGCTGGAATCTGCCAAGCGAAGATGTTGAAAACCTCGGTTTCGTTTTGAAAAACGGTCAGGGCAATGTGGTGACAAGTTTCGAAGGCAGCTCAACGGAACTTTCAAAAGGCATGTTTTACCTTATTAATAATACGCTAAGCCCTGAAATCGGCGATGCGCCGATAAATCTCAGCGTTTCGCGCCAAGGCAACGATGCAATTCTGAATTGGTTAGATAACAACGACCAGACAATCAGTTATTTCATTTATCGCGACGGGCTGCTTTACGGCATTGCGGAAGAAAACCATTTCACTGACAGTCAGGCTGCAAATGCTTTCCATGCCTATAAAGTCACGGCTTTCAATGCAGCGGGCGAGTCGTCGCCGTCAGCCGAATGTCACTGGGCTTTGCAAGGCGAATGTGATACGCCGCTCGGCTTGCGCTACGAAAAATTGGCTGGCGGGAAAGTCAAGGTTATCTGGGATGCGCCACAAGGTGCGGATCCAACGGGATACATGGTCTACAGACGCACGCCAGGAACTGAATTCAAGCGTATAAAACTGACGAGTTCGACAAATTACAGCGATAATCTTAAAACTCAGCCTTGCGACCGCTACCAATATGCCGTTACGGCTTATTACAGCGAAACGCAATGCGAATCGGCCTACGCTCCGACACAAAATGAGCCTTCGCTCAATTTCATGGAAGTCAACAAGACCATCATTCCATTCAGATTGAGTCACACTATTGAAGGACAGAAAGTCAGACTGAACTGGCAGGAAGCTTTATTGGCTGAAACCTACACGGTTTATCGCGATGGCGAAATCATTGCCGAAGGCTTGACCGAAACCGAATACATCGATGAAACCATCGCATACCAGCAAAATTGCGATTACTATGTTATCGGCATTTCGGGCAACCTCGTTTCAAGTCCGTCCAATACCATCCACGTTGACTGGACATTAGGCACGACTGCTGAAAATAGTGAAAGCCTGATTTCGGTTTATCCGAATCCTGCTGCCGATAATGTTTTTGTCAAGGCCGAAGGTCAAAGCCATGTTGAAATCTATAACCTTATGGGACAGTGCGTTATGGAGAAAGACCTTCGGAATGGCGGCGAAAACATCAGCATTGCCAATTTGCCGAAGGGCAGTTATTTCATCAGGATTAATGGCGATAAAGAAAATGCCACGATAAAATTCATTAAAATGTAAACAACAAATAATCAATTGAATATGAATACATTCACAAAACTTGCTGCTGTCGCCCTTTTGCTTGGCGCCAACACGGCACTTTTTGCTCAGGATGCAAAAGAAGCCGAAAAGGAAGAACCTGTTTATCAAATCACTGAAACCGTCAATGTGAAGCATACGCCCGTCGACAACCAAGGCCGTTCGGGAACTTGCTGGTGCTTTGCTGGCACGGGTTTCGTCGAAGCCGAAATCCTTCGCATTTACGGAAAGGAATTCAACCTTTCGGAGATGTTCACCGTGCGCAATGCTTGGACTGAAAAAGTCTCGAAATTCGTCAACATGCACGGCAACAACACTTTAAGTCAAGGTGGCGAAGTTTGCGATGTGCTTTACATGATTGATAAATACGGCATGATGCCTGATGCTGACTATACGGGCAAAGTCATTGGCGAAGAACGTCATAACCACGGCGAAATGAATGATGTCATCAGTTCATATGCCCGCGCCGTCATCAAGAACAGCAACGGACATTTAAGCCCGGCTTGGAAGAAAGTCCTTCCCGGCATGCTTGACGCTTACCTTGGCGAAGTGCCTGAATCTTTCACCGTTGATGGCAAGAAATACACGCCAAAATCGTTTGCCGAAGCCTATCCGCTCGACCCGAACAACTACATCGAAATCGCTTCCTACACCAATCAGGAAGTGAACAAGCCTTTCATGGTCGAAATACCTGACAACTGGACTTGGACGCCAGCCTACAACCTCACTCTCGACGACATGATGGCCGCCGTTGACCATGCGCTCGAAAACGGTTACACCGTCGGCTGGGCACAGGATGTCAGCGACAAGGGCTTTTCGCGCAAGATGGGGTTGGGCATCGTTCCTGAAGATTTTGATGCAGAAAACCTTTGGGAAGAAATCGTCCCTGAAAAGACCATTACCGACGAAGACCACCAGAAAGCCATCGACAGCTGGGAAGTCGGCGACGACCATTCCATGCTCGTTGTCGGTCTCGCCAAAGACCAGAACGGCACCAAGTATTACAAAATCAAGAATTCATGGGGTACCAAAGACATGGTTTATGACGGTTACTGGTATTGCTCGGAATCATACGTCCGTCTGCACACCATTTTCTTCACTCTGCATAAGGATGCACTCTCGAAGGACATGAAAAAGAGCCTGAAATTATGATTCATCCCTCTTGAAAATGTGATTTTTTCAGAAAAGTCCCTCATAAAAATGTGATTTTTTCCAAAAAGTCCCTCATAAAAATGTGATTTTTTATTTTAAGTAACTGAAAAAGTGTATTTTTGCAGTCAGAAATAAAAAATCACATTTTTTATGCAAAGATCCATATACAACAACCTGCTTTTGTGGAAAGACAAGGAAGACCGCAAACCACTGATTCTTTTGGGTGCGCGTCAAGTGGGAAAGACTTTCATCCTGAAGGAATTTGGCCGTAATGAGTTCAAGAATACGGTCTATATCAATTGTCATAATAACGATTTCGCAAAAGACCTTTTCCGTGATTTCAACATCAGCCGCATCATCCGTAACATGGAGTCGTTCTCCGAAACGAAAATCACCATTGGAGAAACCCTTGTCATTTTAGATGAAATTCAGGAGGTTGACAATGGAATCGCTTCGTTGAAATATTTTTGTGAAGATTGCCGCGACCTTCATATTGCCGTTGCAGGCTCGCTTTTAGGCCTTTCTTTGAGAGAAAACGAATCGTATCCGGTCGGTAAGGTGGAGACACTCAAGATGTTTCCCATGAGTTTTGAAGAATATCTTTTGGCCCGTGGCCGCGAAAAGCTGTTGGAAACTTTGCGTGAAACCGACTGGGATTCGCTTAATTCGATGCACGAGACGCTTGTGGAATACCTTCGGGAGTATTATTTCGTTGGCGGTATGCCTGAAGCGGTCAAGACATACATTGAAACGCAAGACGAGAAAAAAGTCAGGGCTATTCAAAGTGAAATCATAGACGCTTACGGAAAAGACATTTCCAAGCACACTAAGCCGCAAGCACAACGCATACATCAGCTTTGGGATTGCATTCCCGCACAGTTGGCCAAAGAGAACAAGAAATTCATTTTTGGCGCAGTCAAGAAAGGTTCAAGGGCTGCAGATTTCGAAATCGCTCTCCAATGGTTGAGCGATGCAGGGTTGATTTACAAAGTGGAACGGGTTAAGGAAGTCGCCGCACCTTTGAAATTCTATGCCGATTATTCGGCTTTCAAGGTGTATCTGCTTGACTGTGGCTTGCTTGCCTGCATGTCGGAAGTCGCTCCGAAAGACATATTGTTGGGCAGCAAGGCATTTGTCGAATTCAAAGGGGCTTTTACCGAGAATTTCGTCTTGCAGCAATTGAAAGCCATTCCCGAAACAAGCGTCTACTATTTCAGCAAGGAGAACTCCTCGCAGGAAATTGATTTTCTGTTGCAAAGTGCCGGAAAAATCGTTCCGATAGAAGTGAAGGCAGCCGAAAACGTGCAGTCGAAATCGCTTTCCGTTTTCATTAATGAAGACCATAAGGACAAACATTTCAAAGGATTGCGCATCTCGTTGAAACCATATATCGATCAAGGTTGGATGGAAAACATACCTTTATATTCGGTGGAATCTTTCTTAAAGATGAAAATCCAATCAGAAGAATAATTTCATCATTCTGTTTGCCGTTTGGAATTAATTCCTACTTTTGCAAATTACATTTATAAGAAACAAATGAACAATTCAACAATAAACAAATAAACAATTCAACACAATGAAATTCACACACATTTTTACCGCAGCTGCCCTGATGCTCAGCGTCAGTGCATTTGCTCAGACCGATGAAAAAAAGGAAGTCAAGGAAGAAGAAGGCTTCAAGTTCACGACTGTGAAGGAACTCCCTATCACATCCGTTAAAGACCAGAACCAAGCTGGTACTTGCTGGTGCTATTCCTCATTAGCATTCTTCGAGTCAGAATTGCTCCGCATGGGCAAGCCTGAATACGATTTCTCGGAAATGTACATCGTTTACAAGACCTATTTGGATCG
>JAZQPN010000422.1:0-6045 GCA_045628585.1 Bacteroidales bacterium
GTTGCTTTCGTATTGAAAGACAATAAGTTGCTTTTTGAAGCGGATGTCAATGGCGAAAAAGACACGGTTCAACTTGATTTAGGCTATAACGCACCTATGGGGAAACTCGTTTCATCAACTGAAAGACCTGATTTGCAATACAATGAAGCAACCGTAACAACGCTCGAAAAATCCAAGTTGCACATGGCTCTGGATACGGTGAATTACGCTTTTGGAAATTTCACGGCACATGCTTATTGTAATTTCATTCAGGTTGATAGTATTATTCCGTATTGCGACGCGGAACCTGGTTTTGATTATCCATTGGTTGGCTCGTTTGGCTTGCTTAAAAGCTATCACTATCTTGGCCTCAATTTCACTGATAATGTTATGGTTATGGATCATGTTTTTGAAAAAGACATTGACTTGACGGGCTATCAGGAGGTAAAATGCAAGTTCAAGATGATAGGTGTGCTTTTCATCACTTTGAATGTTAACGGCAAAGAGCATAATTGCATTTTTGATACGGGAAACTCTGGCGGTATTGTTTTGAAAGATAAAAAGCGCGTGGATGAGAATCGTGAGACTGATGTTCCGTTTGATGGGGCATACGCTATTGCGGCATCTGGTCCTACGGAAAAGACTGCCTTCTGCTATGCACCGAATGAAAATATAACTATGGATTCGTATTCGTGTGAGGCCGATGTGCTCTATGTGCCTGATATTGATATGGATAATGTTGGTATGAAATTCATTTCGCGTTTCGACTGGATTATCAGTCCGAGTTTCGATAAAGTCTATTTCCGCCCGCGTAATGTTAAAGAGGAACCATTTGAGATTCATCCATATATAACCACAACAGCCAATGGACGGATTTCCATCTTGAGGCGTTGCCTTTCCATGAATCCGAAATTTGAGGTCGGCGACATCATCAAATCCGTTGACGGCGAGGAAATTACCAAGGAAAACATCTGCCATTATTACGAATTGCTGAAAGAGGCGAAAGACTGGTCGGCATTTGATATTCAGGTGAAATGATTGACACTTCAAAAGCCATATTGACCGAGGAAAACACCCACATTGTTGACTCTTGCGAGGTAAGAAGCAAAGAGGAAATGATGGATTACCTGACCCAATTGCGCGAAAATGCTTCTCTGGAAATGGCTATCAATCAAAGAAGTATGGAATCGTTAGTGGACGAATGGCGCGCCCACAATCTTTTCTACAGACTTCATGTGTTCCGCAGCCGGACCCACGATGTCGATTTGGAACGGCATCAAAACTGGTTGCGCGAGGCGTTTTGCCGCGTGGCCAGTTTCTTTTATTTCTGGTGAGATGGGTATGTAGAGACGCGTCTCTACGTCAAAAAATCATCGTATCTGCCTAAAATCCAAATATTTTCCGCTGACTTCCCGTGCTTCGATTTTCATGTTTGTGACGAGCGAGTAGGGGGTTCCTTCGCCGCAAAGTATGCAGAAATGGTCCAAATCCTTTTCTTCGCCTTCGGCGATGATGTGGACGCTCTCGTCGGCCCAGTCGTTTTCTACATAGCCGACAATGTTGTCGGCGGTGGCATAGCGATGAACATAGCGCCGGAACCCGACGTTGAAGACGCGTCCGTAAATCCGTATTTCGTAGGCTTTGGTCATAGCGCGAATTTCAATCCTGGCACATCTTTCAGGGCGGCGTAGGTTTGTTCCATTTGTTCGCGGCTTTCGATGTCGATGTTGTAGGCATAGCTGAGGTAATTTCCTTTTGCACTGGCTCTTACGTTGACGAAACTGAACACCACCTTGCATTGCGAAAAGACTTTGGCAATGCTTTTCCTAGTTTCATCAGTTGGAATTTCGGCGCTGATAATCAGCTTGATGTCGAAGTTTTGCGGGTATTGTATTTCTGCTTTTTGTGTCATTGTTCTGAAATTTGCTGCAAAGATAATATTTTGCCAACAAAAAAAGCCGCTCTTGCGAACGGCTTTTTATCGGTCTTGAAGAAAAGATTAAGCTTCAGTGTTTTCAGCTGGAGTTTCTTCAGCGACTTCTTCTGCAGGAGCTTCTTCTGCCTGAGCAGCAGCTTCTTCAGCCTTGCGGGCTTCGATTTCGGCTTGCTTTCTCTTGGCGATTTCAGCAGCGCGAGCTTCGTTGACAGCCTTTTCAGCTTCCAAGCGAGCTTTCTTTTCGCCTCTTGCTTTTTCTTCGTTAGCCTTGACAGCGTTAGCAGCCTTAGCTTCCTTTTCCTTCATCCAGTTCTGGAACTTGACTTCGGCTTGTTCCTCGGTCATAGCACCTTTCTGGACACCGCGCATCAGATGATACTTCATCATGACGCCGGCTTTTGAAAGCAGTGAACGGACTGTGTCTGTCGGGACAGCACCGACTGAATACCAATGTAAAGCTCTGTCGAACTTGATGTTGATCTGAGCTGGGTCGGTTACTGGGTT
This sequence comes from Bacteroidales bacterium, assembly GCA_045628585.1. Classification (GTDB taxonomy): domain Bacteria; phylum Bacteroidota; class Bacteroidia; order Bacteroidales; family F082; genus Limimorpha. The sequence goes on from JAZQPN010000422.1 coordinate 2,420, forward strand.
GTAAGTGCCTATTTTCTCAATGAATTTACCATCACGTGGTGAGCGAGAGTCGGCAATTACGATGTGATAGAAAGGCTGACCTTTCTTGCCATGTCTTTGCAATCTGATTTTTGCTGGCATAATTTAATGTTTAAAGTTGATTTTTAATGAATTAACTAAAACCATCCCGTGGTTTCCGAGTGCAAAAGTACGACTTTTTCTTTGATTGACAATATAATAGGAAAAATTTGTTCAAAAATGCATGAAAATGGTTCAAATCACTTCCTGATTATGCATAGCGTTTTGAACATTTTTCTTCCACGCGAAGCGCATTTGAACCATTTTTGAACTATTTTCATTCAAAATTGGCACTAAACTTGCTCGACATATTCCGTTTTTTCATAAATTTGCCCGCTTAAACTATATGTAAAGGAAACACAATTAAAAAATTCAATTTATCACACTATGAAAAAGTATTTGATGAGTATGCTTGCCTTGGCTTTCGGCATCGGAATGGTCAATGCCCATCCAGTCGACCAGAGCAAGGCTAAGTATGTCGGACAACAGTTTGTCCAGGCTAATTTCGAGCAGACAAGAGCCAATGGCGAATTGACCTTGGTCTACACTGCAACCACTAACAGAGGCAATGCCTGCTTCTATGTCTACAATGTCGGCAACGAAGGCTTCGTCATCGTTTCGGCTGACGACATTTACCGTCCTATCGTCGGTTATTCCGACCAAGGCGCTTTCGATGCACAGAACATCAATCCAGCCTTGAACTGCATGCTGAACAACCTTATCGAAGGCAGAAGCAACAGACTCACCGGCACTGCTGACCCTGCAACGGCTGCAGAATGGGAAACCGTGATGAACAACGGCACTTTGCGTTCACTCTATCCTGGCCGTGCCGCCACTTATCTTTTGACAACCACATGGAATCAGGACAGCCCTTACAACATGCTTTGCCCAACAGGCAATGGCGGTCCTGGCGGACGCTGCTATGCAGGTTGCGTCGCAACAGCCATGTCACAGGTGATGAAATTCTGGAATCATCCTGCACAGGGTACCGGCAGCCATTCATACAATTGCCCAGGCCATGGCCAGCAGAGCGCTAATTTTGGCCAGACCTCTTACGATTGGGAAAACATGCCAAACAGCCTTTCAAACAACTCACCAGAGGCTCAAAAGCTGGCCGTCGCTACCTTGATGTATCATTGTGGCGTTGCCGTTGACATGGAATATGCCGTTGATGGCAGTGGTTCTCAGTCAGACCGTGTTCCTGGTGCCATTTCCAACTATTTCGGTTATGCAGGCGCTTCGGTTTATCGTGAAAGAGCAAACTTTTCTCGCGATGCTTGGAACGATATGGTGATTGAACAGTTCGACATGGGTTGGCCTGTTTATTATTCAGGTTGCGATAACGGCAATCCAATAGGTTGCCACGCTTTCGTTACCGATGGTTGCAACGAAGCTGGTCTCTACCACTGGAACTGGGGTTGGAGCGGCAGCGGCGATGGCTGGTTCGATTTCGACGCCATGGATTACTCCTATTATAGAGATGCTGCCGTGTTCAATTACGTTCCTGCTGCTGTTTACAACAGCACGGCTCAGGCTCCTACCAACTTCAACGTTACGCCTGCCGCCAACAACGAACTTTCAGCTACCATGACTTGGGTCAACCCAAGCAAGACCTTGAGCAACAGCAACCTTTCAACCATCGACATGATTGTCGTTGAAAGAAACGGTGAAATCATCTATACCGAAAACAATGTCACTCCAGGTGCCACGATGACTGTTACCGATGCCAACGTTCCACGTTTCGATTCTTTCGACTATACCATTTACGCCGTAACCGGCGGCAACCATGGTAAAGTCGCCTACAAGAAGAGCGTTCCTTTCGGACCAACTTGCTCATGGAAACTTATGATGACCACAACCTCATTCCAAGGCTGGCGCGGTGGTGCCGTCCTCGTTTACAATGCAGCCGGCACTCAGATTGGCAGCTACACAACCACTTCATCAGGCACAACATCTGTTGATATTGATGTTCCTGTCGGTGCTGTTTCATTCGGCTGGTCGGTTCCTACTGCTGAAGTTAGCAGCATGAGCATCGTCATTAAGGATTCACAGAACGCTACAGTCTACAATTACAGCGGTTCATCCAACAATATGGAAGAAGGCATCTTCCTGTCGATGAACAACAGCTGCGGCGAGAACATTGCAGTTTCAGTTCCTTCAAATGCTTTGGCTGTCGTTGACGATGCAAACAACAATAACATCAACGTTTCTTGGGATGGTGTCAATGAATCAGGTTACGGATATGTCGTTTATCGCGACAATTTGCTTTACCGTCTGATTACTACCGCTACATCATTTGTCGATGAAAACGCTCCACGCGGCGGTCACTGCTACAAAGTTGGTTTCATGGGCTTCGGCGGTGAAAACGGCGAATATTCCAACGAATCATGCGCTGTGGCTGGCGAAGGCTGCGACCCTGCCACAAACCTCGATTACGAACAGACAGGTTCTGCATTCAAGACCAAACTGAAGTGGAACAAGCCTGAAAATGCCGAAGGTCTTTCCGGCTACTTCGTCATGCGTAAGGCTGAAGGCGGCGAATATGAACGCATTAAGTTGTGCGGTGCAAACTCAACATCTTATACCGACAACTCTTCGCTCGAAGAAGGCCACTATTACTATCAGGTGATTGCCTACTACCAGAGCATCGACTGCACATCGGCTCCTGCCGCTTGGGTTGGCGACAACAATCAGTTCTATCTGCACGTCTACTATTCACCAACCGCAGTCAACGAACTGGGTGATGAAAAGGTGGCTCTCTTCCCGAACCCTGCAAGTGAAAGCTTCACCGTTGAAGCCATTGATCTGACTCACGTCAGCGTGTTCAACCTGGTCGGCCAGATGGTTTACGAATCAATTTGCGATGGCAACTCATTCGTCATTAACCTGAGCGATGTCGAATCAGGTCTCTACATTGTTCGCATTTCCACCAAGAACGGCGAAACCACAAAGCGCATCTCGGTTGTGAAGTAATTCACGCTGAAGCATAAATTTAAAAGGCTGTCCGTTTGGGCAGCCTTTTTTCGTGATGCGCTTAGAGGAAATTAACAAAATCACAACATACTGAAAATCAATACAGATTCCCTTTTGGGGAATGGAGACCCATGAGAAGCTAAAAAATGCGGCGGCAACTGGGGTTTACGCTTAGCGGCAGACTCAACCGCCGCCGATCGTCCGATATAGTCATGAAATTCTTTGACTACGTCGGAATGGATGTTGACTACGTCGAATCTAAAAAATTGGCAATAATATACTTTTAGACCCAGAACGAAAGATGTTTGTTGAAAAAAGCCGAAAGGCTGGTTTGAATCGAGCGGTTGCGAGATTCAAATGTGGACAGAGAAGGGTTTTTGTGGGTTTTGAACGTTTTGGTCATAAAAAGGCCAAATTGTATATTGTTGCCAAAAAATTTCACCGATACGCAGTGAGGTAATCTTCGATTTCCCGACCGCAAGGATTTTTTCCCTTGGACAAGCTGCTGGGCAGTTTGGAAATCTTCACCGTCATCATGCTTTTTACGAAGAGTTTCTGGAAGGATATATAAAAGCTGTAGCTTCGACCTTCGGCCA
>JAZQPN010000423.1:0-1686 GCA_045628585.1 Bacteroidales bacterium
ATCTCCGAATCGTTTGTCCGTCATTTCCTTTCAGCTCCCGGCTTGAAAGCCGTGGTGTTGGAAACTTTCGGTTCGGGCAATGCGACCACGGCATCTTGGTTCCTTTCCGCCTTAAAGGAGGCTGCCGACAAAGGCTTGATTATCCTGAATATAACGCAATGCGAATCGGGTTCGGTTGAGATGGGCCGTTACGAAACAAGCCTTGGCATGGGCCAAATCGGGGTCATCAGTGGCCACGACATGACCACAGAGGCCGCCATCACCAAGCTGATGTACCTGATGGGAGAGGGGCTGCCGATTGAGAAGACAAAGAAGCTTTTGGAAATGTCAATCCGCGGCGAAATGACGGAATGAAGAAAAAACTTTCCATAAAATAGAACTCGTAATATTGCGTTCATTAGGTGATTATCAATGCTTTGGGAAATATTTTGAGAAAAAAACAAATAATGTTTCTGAAAGTTTTGATTTTTCAATTAAAAAAATGCGTACTTTCGCAACGATTTTTGTAGGGTTTGAAGGGTTGGAAATAGGCCATGGAGAGATGTCCGAGTGGTTTAAGGAGCACGCCTGGAAAGTGTGTGTACTCCAAAAGGGTACCGCGGGTTCGAATCCCGCTCTCTCCGCAAATAACTGAATTATTGTAAGTTAGAAATTAATTAATTCAAAAAGTAATAATCAACATTTAAATTAACTATGAAAAAATTAATTGCTTTCCTCATGGTTGCTGGTTTTATGACATTCGGTATCAGCAATCTCGTCGTTGCTCAAGAAGAGCAAGCACAACCAGAAGCAACGGAACAGACTGTTGCTCCAGAAGAAGCCACTCCAGCTGAGGCTGTTGAGGCTGTAGAAGAAGAAGTTGTAGAAGCTGTTCAGCCAGCTGAAGAAGCTCCTGTAACTTTCCGTGAAACAATCAAGAAGCAGTTCATCGATGGTGGTCCTGGTTTCATGGGCATCGTGTTGGTCATCCTCTTGATTGGTATGGCAGTTTCAATTGAAAGAATCATTTATCTGACAATGGCTGACGCTAATTCGAAGAAGCTCCTCGCTGGCATCGAAGATAAGATGAAGGCTGGTGATGTTGAAGGCGCTAAGCAACTCTGCAAGGACACACGCGGTCCTGTTGCCAGCATTTTCACACAGGGTCTCATCCGTCTGCAGGATGGTCAGTCACTTGAAGAAGTCGAAAAGTCACTCGTTTCTTACGGTGCTGTCGCTGCTGGTAAGCTTGAAAGCGGTTTGAGCTGGGTCGGTCTTTGCATCAGCTTGGCTCCTATGTTCGGTTTCATGGGTACTGTTGTCGGTATGATTCAGGCTTTCGATGATATCGCCGCTGCTGGTGATATGAGTCCAACCATCGTTGCATCAGGTATGAAGGTCGCTCTGTTGACCACCGTGTTCGGTCTGATCGCAGCTATCATCCTTCAGGTTTTCTTCAATTTCATCGGAACTAAAATCGAAAAGATTACAAGCGACATGGAAGATGCTTCCATCAGCTTTATGGATATCCTCGTTAAGTACAACAAATAATAAGTAATAATCATGAACGGTAAGCTTTCAAACATCGGTAAGTGGGTTCTTGCCGTGCTGGCTCTCATCACTGTCGCTTTGGCCGTGTATTTCTACATGGACCTCACGAGTGATTCCCGCACGTCAATTATCCTGAATTGGGGCTACATCTTGATT
>JAZQPN010000424.1:0-6429 GCA_045628585.1 Bacteroidales bacterium
CCTGCTGAGTCCTTTCATTATGAACTTCGGCGACAACCTTGACAAACACGACCTCTGCAGTTTCTTCGGTTGCTCCTCCATCGAACTCATGCGCCACATCAACGACATCGAGACTTTGGTCCGTCGCCGTTATTTGACAAAGACAAGACGCAGTTCCCTGGTATTCTCATTGAGCGACAAAGCCATCAAAGCCATTCAGAAAAACAAAAGTCTGGAAACCATAAAGATGGAAGACCTGAATCCTGAGGAATTCATGACCCAAGTGCGCAATACGCTTTTCGAGTGCTTCAACAGGCGCGAAATCGATGTTGAAAACTGCCAAAGCGAACTGCAAGACCTCATCGAACTCAACCCGCAGCTCGGCATCGTCAAGGCCGTAAACGAATGTTCGACCAACTTCGAGAGCCAGCTCATCATGCTCTACATGTGTAAACGCCTCGTCTATGATGGAGAGAACAACATTCCGTCCGGACAAATCTCCGATCTCATCGAAGATTACTATTCCGTTGAAAGAGAAATGATTCTGGGCAAACACGAGCTTTTTCAGACTAAACTACTGAAATTCAACAATGATGAAGCAATATACAGAAGCAATATTTTATCGCTGACCGACAAAGCCAAGAAGATATTCCTGGCCGAATACAAAATCCCGAATCTGAAAAAGAACAATTTCCAGGATGACGGCCGCAGCAAAATCATCAAGGCTGCCGACATCAAGAAAAAGGTGCTGTATTTCACCGATGGCGTGCAAAACCAAATAGACACGCTCAGCACCCTGCTCACCAAGAAGCAGTTCGCAACCATTTGCAAGAGTCTGAAAAGCAACGGTATGCGCGAAGGCTTCAACTGCCTTTTCTATGGCGCTCCAGGCACCGGCAAGACCGAGACCGTCTTGCAACTCGCCCGCATGACCGGACGCGACATCATGCAGGTCGACATTGCCGCCATCCGCGACAAGTTCTACGGAGAGACCGAGAAGTTCGTTAAGGAAATCTTCGACAGCTATGCCGAGTTCCGCAAGAGTTGTTCCGTCGCCCCTATCCTGCTCTTCAACGAAGCCGACGCCATCCTTTCGGTACGCACCAGCATTGGCGGTGCCAACGCCAGCATCGACAAGACCGAAAACGCCATCCAGAACATCCTGCTTCAGGAAATGGAAAACCTCAAAGGCATCATGATTGCCACCACCAACCTCTCTGGCAATCTCGACGAGGCGTTTGAGCGCCGTTTCATTTACAAGGTGCAGTTCGAGCAGCCCAACCTTGAAGCCAAAGCCAAAATCTGGCAGTCGATGATTCCCGAACTTAACGACGACGACGCAAAAGTCCTTGCCAAAGAGTTCGATCTTAGCGGCGGACAAATCGAAAACATCACACGCAAGTGTTTCGTCGAAAAAATCCTCTTCCAATGCGTCCCCGAGCTCATGCGCCTGAAAGAACTATGCGAACAGGAAAAGCTCGATGCAAAAAAACGGATGGCTATTGGGTTTAAATAAGCATTTATTTTAGCAATTTGTAGCAAATAGAGTTGCACGGCGGTATAATCATTTGCAAACGATCAACGAATTCAGTTCCAACCATGATTACAGAAAACGACATAATCACCGAAAGCCAATTGTCACAAAAAGAAAAAGATCGGTTATGGGCAAACTTACCCAAACAATTGGAGAGTTACAGCTTCTGGGAAGCAGTCCTTCGGTCCATCCGGATTGTCAAAGGCTTCAATCTCAACTATGATTTCATAAAACAGCTCAGCATTGAAACAATCCGAGAGGCCTACGACAAACATGGCATCCATTTCAAGGGACATCACAACTCCAAAGAGAACCTCTCAAAATATTATGTCGCCACTTTGTCGCCCGAATCGCACCTGATGTTGACCATAAAACTGCTCAACGACCACTGCGACTGCGAAATGCTGAAACAGTTTATTGTTTCACTTGACACGACTGTCATCTGCAGTTTCAAGCATGCCATTATCCCTGAAGACATCATAAAACTTGAGGGCATTTTCACCCAATGGTGCGAAAGCGTATTGGCATGGAACGATGGCTATACCAAAAATCATAAAATACATTCAGTCAACGACATAAGCCTATCGGCCTTGGGAAAGGCAATGGCTGAACGCAACGGCTGGACTTTCGACGAACGAGATTCCGGCAGTCGCCGTTTCATGGAATTTGCGGCAACGGACCAGCAGAAAATATCGCTCATCATTGACACCACCGACATGGCTGGCAGCATCAAAAGAATGAACGACTTTGAAGCCAACTTCGACTTGCTGAACCACTTGCGCCCTTTCGTATATTGCCTGGCAAACACCATCCATTACAAATGGGGCCTGCACAACATAAAGAGGCCCAACGACATAGCAAGACTTTGCCTTGACCTTGCCGAGCGCCAGGCATGGGACTGCAAGCTGTCGCAAGGCGGACAAAAAACTTATTTCAGCGTCAGAACCGGCGAAAATAAAGGCGTCATGCTCATCTTCGACGACGACGACACCAACCTCGCAGAAAGCCAGTTAGAATATTTTGCCGAACACTTGGACAAGATTCTCCCCTTGTTGGATTTTGTCGTTTTAAGACCTACATTCTAACCGATTTTTCACCCTATCCCTTGCAGAAAAACATACAAGGCGGTATAATCCTATCGAAAAACAAAACATAAAGATATATGGCAATCAACATCAACACGAAAGAACTCTTCACCGTCATGGAGAGCACTCCTGCTGAGCAAAACATCATGCTGAGCGGCAAACACGGCATCGGCAAATCACAAATCATCACCAAGTTCTTTGAGGAAAAAGGCTTCCGCGTGGTGACCCTTTTTCTCGGCCAAATGAGTGACCCTGGCGACCTCATCGGCCTGCCACGCATGGACGAAAAGACCGGCAAGACCGAGTTCATGCCGCCTTACTGGTTCCCGACCGACGGCAAGCCTATCGTCCTCTTCCTCGACGAACTCAACCGCGCCCGTCCAGAGGTCTTGCAGACCATTATGGACTTGGCTTTGAACCGCAAGTTGGCTGGCCGTTCGCTCCCTGCAGGCAGCCGCATCATGTCGGCCGTCAACGACGGCGAGGAGTATCAGCTCACCGACTTGGACCCCGCCCTTGTGTCGCGTTTCAACATCTACGGCTTCCGCCCAACCGTTGACGAATGGCTCAAATGGGGCGAGAAAAACGGCATCGACAGTCGTATCCTCGACTTCATCCGTTCCAACAAGGACGCCCTCGACGGAAAGGAACTCTCCAAAGTCTCGCACGGCCTCGACAAGACCCCTGACCGCCGTGGATGGGAAAAGGTTTCGGACTGCATCAAGCCTTTCCGCGACTTAGGCGAAATACACAAGAAACTCGTCGCCGGCATCATCGGTGCACAGTCCGCCTCACTTTTCTTCTCCTACCTTGCCGAGCACGTCTTGCTCTCGGCCGACAAAATCCTCACCAGCTTCAAGAAATGCAAGGATACGCTCAGCACCTACTCCACCGTCGACTTGGCAACCATCAACGAATCCATCTTCCGTTTCTTCGACAACATGGAGCCTAATGACACCAAAAAAGAAACCTACAAAAAGAACCTGAAAGCCTATGTCAACGACTTCCTTTTGGTTGAAAAAAATGAAGCCATGGCTCACTTTGCCTCCATGTTCGAGGAAAACGACCACGGCAAAGCCATCATGTTCTTTGTAACCGAAATGCCTGAGATTTACGTCACCATCACCGATTTCATCAAAAACATCTGATCATGAATGAGAGAATAAGCCGTATCGTTGAACGCTGGTTCCTCACCGAAACCATTCTGTTTCAGTTGTATTGCACCCACGTCGTGGAGGCCAACAACACGATGCAATGCCCGCTTCGCGTCGGCAAGAAAAGGTTGGAATACAACCCTGCCCTCATCGATACCATCAGCGACCAGGAACTTGAAACCAGGATGCGCATCGAAATGGCGCGCATCCTGCTCAAGCATCCTTATTCGCGTCAGCCCGAGAATTGTCCGGCCATTATTGCAGCCATTGCCAGCGATTTAGTCCTTTCGCACGACTTCAGCAGCAGTGTCTATAAAACGATCCGTCCACGCGACTTCCAGCTTCAAGACGGTCAATGTTTCGAATGGTACCTCCGCGAACTGATGAAAATGTTTCCCGACGCCGGCCAAAACGGAGAAACCTTTGGCGAGTTTCCTAACTCGTTGGAATACTGGCAAGACCAAGCCGGACTTTGGGAGGAGGACGAACTGCAATGCGAGGTCATCAACCAGTTTATCAAGGACAACCAATTCAAGAGTTGGGGCAGCCTTCCGGGAAAATTCGTCGAAAGCGTAATTGCCAGCCTTGAGGTGAAACTCGACTACCGCAACATCCTTTCGAGTTTCCACACCAGCATGCTCAGCAGCAAGCGCAACCTGACCCGCATGCGTCCAAACCGCCGTAGCGGCTTCGCACAGATGGGCAGCCAGTACGCCCTGCAGTCGAAACTGCTCATCGCCACCGACGTAAGCGGTTCAATCACCAGCAATTACCTCAACGCTTTTTTCTCCGTCATCAAGAAATTCTTCACCTACGGCATCGAACGCATCGACGTGATGCAATTCGACTGCGAACTGCAACCCGTCGTAAGCCTCGACAAAATGAAAGCAGCTGGCGAAATCAAGATTACAGGACGCGGCGGCACCGACTTCCAGCCTGTCTTCGACTACATCAAGGCACACCACGAATACGACGGCCTCATCATCCTCACCGACGGCTACGCACCCGCACCGAAAGCCGACCCTTGGCTCAGAGCCAAAGTGCTGTGGATCTGCGACTGCGAGAAAAACTACCACCATCACCGCGACTGGATGGGAAAATCCGGGAGGGTATGTTTTATGGAACTGTAATTTTTTTGCTGCTGGCTATTGGCTTTTAACTCTTAGCCGCTAACTTTTAGCCATTAGCCATAGCCGACAGCAAAAAATGAAACTCTGAAAACTCCGAACCGCCCCTTCGACAAACTCAGGGAGCTATTTTCTTTCACATTCTAAACTTTCAACTCTCCTCCTCTTAACTTTCCACTCTCAACTTTAAACTCTCAACTTTAAACTTTCCACTTCAAACCTTCCACCTCTAAACTTTCCACTTCAAACTTTCCACTTCAAACTTTCCACTTCAAACTTTCCACTTTAAAACAAATCAACAACATGATAATACCTTATTACAGAAAACCCTTAAACCCATCAAACGAGAAGCAACTCTCCAAAGTTGTAAAAGAGCTGAAGAAACAAGGAATCGAAGCCCAATACCGCAACTTCTTCGTTGACAACATCACAATGGAAGTCAACAACATAAACTGTTCCATCGACTTCCCTAGGGCAATCAATGAAGAAATCGACGTCGATAAGTTCATCAACTTTTATTACAGGTTGCTCTACCTGTCTCCTAAAGTTCGCGACATCCTCAGGAATCCGAGCATTAGGGAACCTCGAAACGAAGACGAAAAAATCCTATATAAAATGATTGACAACTGCTCTATCGCGTCAATCAAGAATCAGTTGTTCTGCCAAGAAATCAAGCGACGTTTCGAGGACATCCCCTTTGACAAAAACGCCAAGCTCGACAGTGAAAGTCTTTTAGCAGCATTGAAGCAGGAATTCGGCGACCAGCTGCACGTCCACCAAAGCGTTTCGCATCCCGATTCGTACAAAGTCAGGCTCCACATTGAGAACCGAATCATAAAAATGACCTTGTGCCAGAAATTCTGCCAGATTTGCCTTGACGGCACCATTAACATTCCCTTGACCGGCATGTCAGTTGAGTCTTTCAGCCATTTCATGAGACATCTCTTCGACGATTACGATGAACTTGACCGCCAATGGACAGAAAAAATCACTGATGCCAGCAAGGAAATCACACTGCGGAACATCAAGGCAAACATCGTTTCGGCGCAGCTTGAAAAGCCTCTCGAGGCACTTCATCACACTGTCAAACCGAGATTCACCAAGATGCTTCTCAGCGTTTCACTTTCCCCAAACAACGATTTGAAGTTTCACCTTCCTTACGATGTCGAAAAGTCCGTCATCGACAGCATCGTGGAATTAGTCAACGACACCAAAGCATTTCAGGATGAGCTGAACGCTAAAGTTGACGTTTATGGAGTATTCCGATAAGGTCGTCTTATAGTAAAAAAAGACGTCCGAAGACGTCTTTTTCTGGTTTCCAGACAGAATATCATGCGCACATATTCCATCCATCAGCCTCCATAGCGGAGCGGAGTTGCTCAATAGCCTTGTTGTACTGTTGGCGGGTTGCCTCATGTGAAATGTTCAACATCTCGCCAATAGCGGTGAAGCTAAGTTTTTCGGTGTCAATGCCATGATAACAGCACACAATCAGTCTTCTCTTTTCGGAAAGTGCGTCCAGATACGGAAGCACATCACGTTGGTTAAAA
>JAZQPN010000425.1:0-10636 GCA_045628585.1 Bacteroidales bacterium
CAACGGCTCAACCGGCTGGTTGTTGGCCTCGATGATAATGTGGCCATCAGGTTCGAAATTGCTCAGTTGCGGGAGACCATTGTACAAAGCGTATGTTACGCCTTTCAGGTAGATGCGGACGCGGTCGCCGATGCGGACACCCGATGTGGCATTCAGGTAAAGTTCGATGGCCTTTCCCGTCTCTGGGTCTTGCATGAATGCAGCCTTGTAGAGGTTGCCGGAGACTTCATCGGCGGTAATGGTGCCATAGACCGATGCATCTTCATTGAAGACAAAACCCGATTCCAGAGCAAGAATCTGGTCGATGGTGTAGACTTGTCCGACAGGCAAATCCTGAATCGGAGGCTCGTCATAATGATCCTTCTTGCACGAAGTGAACAACACGCCCAACAAGGCAAAAAGCATGAAACTGCGGTTTAGTAATCTTTTCATTGTATGTAGATTTAATATTGATTTTTCCTATTGTTATTAAAGGTTCTCAGTTATCAGTTTACAGTTATCGGTTTTCGGTTCACTGACGACTGAAAACCGATAACTGAAAACCATTAGACTTATCTTCTGATTGTCAAGCTGATATAATAATTGATGCCGTACATGTAGCTATACTTTGAAGGGAACATATCGGGGTCGCAGGCGTTGAAACGCAGCTGGTCATAGCCGTAAAGCACGGTGCTCTTGTTGTTCAGGATATTGTTGACGCTCACGTTCAGCAGCAAATAGTAACCTTTATAACGTTTCGAAATGCCGCCGTAGAAATCGAGCGTGAAAGCAGGTTTCATCGGGGTCTGGTTCAACACGTCCTCAATGCGGATATCACCGACAGCATAGTGCGACATGCCGGCTTCAGTGTGGTTATAAGGATTCACATCGAAATACATGTTAGCCATGTAGTTACCATTCAGACTGACCCACCAGTTCTTAGGCGCATTGTATTTGACGCCCAAAGATGCCACGGTTTCAGGGCCTGATGAAACGTGATAGCCTTTCAGGTAAGCGGTCTGGTTTTCGATGTAAGCCACGGCATTGTTATCGTCGTAAACCGAGAAAGTCGGGCGGTTCATGTAAGTATGTGAACCATTGGCAGCGGCAGCTTGCAAAGTAACCGTTGGAGAGACATTGTATTCGATGCCCAGTTCAGCGCCAACGCTTTGCTGGTTGATGTTGGTCATGATGAAATTCACAAACTCGCTCTTGTAGGAATTGCCGGCATCGCTCGAAGCCGTCAGCACATTTTCGCAATAGAAACTGCGATTCCAAATTAAATTATTATAGGTGTAGTAATAACCCGTCAGGCGCAACTTGAAGATAGGCGAGCGGTATTCATAGCTCAAGTCGATGGCATTGATTCTTTCGCTGCTCGGCTTATCGGTCACCAAGGTGTTGCGGGTGCGTGGCGAAACGTAAATGTCGCGGAACTGCGGAGCCTGGAAAAGGTAACATTCGTTCAGCACAAGATAATTGCGTCCATTGATAGCGTAAGTGACACCAGCCTTGAAACCCGGGTCAACGAAGTTGTGCATCTTGTCTTTGCCGTATGAATCATCCGCAAAAGCGCCATTCTTGAAAAGGCCTTCGCGCCAAATCTGGGTGAAGGAAATCTGTGCACCCCAATAAATGTCGAAGTTACCGACCAGATAATTCCATTGGTTCCAGATACGGCCGTAATCGCGGTTGGCGTAATAGTTATAATTGATGATGTCGCCGACGCGTGCCACATGGTTTGGATTGTTCAAATCCACCTGACATTCGTCGGATTCCATGTTTTCGGCGTATTTGTTGATGTCGTAATAGTAATCGCCGCCAAGCAAATCGTTCACATTTTCATAATAATGCGTTCTTGATGCGCTGATGGCGAAGCCGCCCGTCAGATGGAAATGCGGATTGATTTCATGCTTGAAATAGGTGTCATTACCCGTCTGCATTTTGTCGTAATGTCGCTCGGCAAGGATATACTTTGAGAATTTGCCCGTCACATCCTGCGTGCCGCCATTGGCATTATGCACGGTTGCCAAGTGGTTGCGGTTGGCCATGTACAAATCATCCCAATTGATTTGGCAGACATTCGGGTCGCGGTTCTGCCAGGCTTGCAGCTGCGCTTCGTATTCAGCCTGACTATGTGCATTGCCAAAGAAATAACTCGGCAGATTGCGGTAATAGTCCGGACGCGGGTCTTTGGCTTCGCCCCATTCGAGGGTCGTCTGGCCAGCCTTGCCGCCAAAATAATAGAAGGTAGTGTTGAACGAAGGCTTCGGATTCGGGTCCCAATACCAAGTCAGCTGCGCCATAGGCTGATGATAGGTGCTGACGCGCGAATTGCGTTTGACCTGAGTGCCATCAGGCAAAGTCTGGTAACCCCAGTTAGGATTGTAGAAATTAGAGCCGATAAGGTCGTAGGCTTCCTGCACCACAGGGGCTGAGCCGCCACGTTGCGACGGTGCGCCGAAAACGGTAAGATTGAGGCTGTGCTTGCTGTTGATTTTCTTCTCCACGGAGAGGAAATAGCTGTAAGCCTGATAGAAAGTGCCTTCGGTGTAGCCTTCACCGGCATAACGGCCCGATACGTTGGCCATCATGTACCAGCCCTTTCCCATTTCGCCCGTGCCGACAGAAGCCATCACGCGGTGGTTGTAGGAACGGTTGGAGAAAGCATAACTCAACGAGGTCTGCTTGCGGTAGTTGGAGGCTCGTGTCGAGATGGCCGTCAGGCCACCGAGACCGCCGAAACCGGCATCGGTCGTGCCGAGACCTTCGGTAATGGTTGAATTGCGCATGGCATCGTTCAGGCCGCCCCAATTGGCAAAAACAGGCCGTCCCGTTTCGGGGTCGTTCATCAAGATGCCGTTGATCATCACGTCGGAGTACTTCGAATCGTTGCCACGGATACGGTAACGCAAGGAGCCGAAATTGTAGGCGGCAATGGAATTGAAGGCATCGCGCGACGATTGCAACAAGGTTCCCGCCTCATTGACCGAAGTCGACGACTCGTCGAAATCGGAATCCATGAGCATGATGGTCGGTACTTCAAGTTCCTGATTTGCCGTCGTATCAGCGACTTGTGCTGACATTCTCGCGACGAGCAAAACAGTGGCAGTTAAAAGTAAAACTCTTTTCATAAATATAAAAATTACTTGTTGTCGACAATAAGGGGACAAAGATAGGGATTCTTTGGATTGGAAAAGCATTGATGACGAAAAAAACATCAATGCAACTATTATATTCAAAAAAAACGTATTTTTGCCGAAAATAGGTAATCAGCTATGATTTCAAACACATGTGATATTTTTACGGTGGAAGTCCCTGTCGTGGATTCCAAACGGTTCAAAGCACTAATCAAAGCAATGGGGTGGACAATAAAAAAGAAATCACCCATTGAAAAATCGCTTGAGGAAATCGAGCAAGGAAAAGTTTATTCATACGACTGTTTGGAAGATTTCATCAAAGAAATTGAAAAGGATGTATAAACTACAATTGACAGGACAATTCAAGAAGGATGTCAAATTATGCAAAAAGAGAGGATATCCTTTGGATGAATTATGGACCGCAATTAACACACTTCTTGAGAAAGGACAACTTCCAGAGAATTACCAAACGCACCCTTTACATGGCAAATATGAAGGCTGCTCGGAATGCCACCTTCAGCCAGATTGGTTATTGGTTTGGAAACAACTTGATAAAGAGTTAATTATGATAATGACCAATACGGGGACTCATTCTGATTTATTTTGACAAAACACAACAAAAATGTTTAAGCGCACATCACTCCTTTTATTAATAGTGGGGCTTTTGCTCCCGGCAATCCAACTCAAGGCCCAGGAAAAGCAAGCTTATAAAGTCGGATTAGTAGGTTTCTATAATTTGGAGAACCTTTTCGACACCATCGACGACCCGAACAAACTCGATGAAGAGTTTCTGCCCAATGGAATTAACCAATGGAACACTGAAAAATACACGACCAAACTCCACAATATGGCTTACAGCATCTCGACCATTGGCACCGACATTACGCCTGATGGCGTGGCCGTGCTCGGACTTTCGGAGATGGAAAACCGCACCGTGCTTGAGGATCTGGTGGCCCAGCCCGAAATCAAGGACCGCAACTATCAGATTGTGCATTACGACTCGCCCGACCGCCGTGGCGTGGATGTGGGTTTAATCTACAACCCGAAATATTTCAAGGTGACAAGCACCAAGTCGTACCGCACCATCGTCCCCGGCCAGCCTGATTTCATCACCCGCGACCAACTTTTGGTCAGCGGCCTTTTCGATGGCGAGATGATGCACTTCATCGTCATGCACTGGCCTTCACGCTATGGCGGCGAAAAACGCTCAATGCCGGGCCGCATTGCTGCGGCTGAACTCTGCCGCCACATCGCCGACTCCATCATGCGCGAAGACCAAAACGCTAAAATCATCATGATGGGCGACTTCAACGACTACCCGACCAACAAGAGCATCACGGAATATCTGAGAACCTCAGGCAACATGAACGACCTGCGCGACGGCGAGTTCTTCAACCCAATGTACGAACTGCACAAGAAAGGCATCGGCACCAACTACTACCACGACGTGCCCGGCGTTTTGGACCAGACCATCCTCACCCCTGGCCTGCTGCCCACCGATTATTCGACCTATCAGTTCAAGAATGCCAAAGTGCATAACAAGGAATTCCTCAAGCAACACGGCGGACGCTACAACGGCTATCCGTTCCGTTCCTTCGCCGGCGGCGTCTGGATGGGCGGCTACAGCGACCACTTCCCGGTTTATGTCATTCTGCTGAAGAAGGCGTAAGTTTTTTCTAAAACAGACCTTATAATGGGCGGAAATCTATGTTTTTTTGGCACATTTCCGCCCGTTTCAAGGTTGTCTCAACACACAAAAACCATACAATTTATTGATTGACATTCATTTAAACAAATCATCCATAGTTACCACATTTTGAATGATGCCGCTGTAACGGTTCGGTGTCAGTCCGTGCGTGGTTATCAGCAAAGGATGAATGGACTTTTTTGTTTTCGTCACCAAGCGGAAAACCGACTGGCGGAGAAGCAAATCCGCTTCGTCTTCCTGAACAAAAGTATAATAATCAGCGGAAAACTTGGCTTCGCACAAATTGATGACATTATCGGAACGGTCAATCAGCAAATCAATTTGAACGCCCGGATGCTCATCGGTTTTGACCGTGCGCCACGAATACACATTTGTCAGCACGCCGCTAATACCCAATGCCGCCTTGATTTGATCGACATGTTGCATGCAAACGCGCTCAAAGCCTAAGCCCGTCCACGACAAATGGATTGGCTTGCCTTGCGAGTTGGACCAGAAATGCTGGTCGTTATGTTCGTTATTCCTGATGAAATGATAATAAAACAAAGTGTAATTGTCCATTAGCTGATACAATGCGCCTTTGCTTTTCTTGTCAATCATGTTGTATTTCCTGATGAAACCGCAATACTCCAAATCGCGCAAAGCCTTGTCGAATTTGCCATTGTCAGTCAGCGAAGTGGCTGTCAGGATTTCCTCGCGAGACAAACCGCGTTTGCATCCTGCCAATGCCGCAACGACAGCAATATGCAACTGCGAGTTTTTGAAAAGCGAAGCATAAAGAGCGTCAAATTCCAAATACAGTTCACCTTTCGGATTGAAAAACAGCCGGTCGATGTTTTGCGCCATGCTCATGCCACGCTGCAAATAGCTCCAATAATAAGGGATTCCTCCCATAATCATGTAGATTTCCAAAAGTTCCTTGCGCGACAGCACGATGCCTTGCAAGTTTGCCATCTGTTCACATTCGCGAAGCGTGAAAGGTTGCAGGAAAATCCTGTTTGTCAATCTATTATGCAACCCTCCATGGTCAAGAATGACTTTATCCATAATCCACGAAGTGGCACTGCCGCAAACAATAAGGATAATATCTTTCCGGGCACTCGCCCAACCATTCCAAAAATGTTCCAAAGCGCTGATGAAATTGCTACGCGGTGTGTCCATCCAAGGCATCTCATCTATGAAAACCACCTTTTTATCATCTTTTGAAGCTGCAAGCAGCTCTGCCAACTGATGAAATGCATCATACCAGTTTTCGGGCCGTTTCTTTTCTTTCCAGCCTGACAGCATCATCGAATTGCGGAACTCGTCAATCTGTTGCTGCATGTTTCCACTCGACAATCCAGAATGTTGAAAAGCAAAATGATAATTGAATGTCTCCCGTATCAGATAAGTTTTCCCGACACGGCGACGGCCATAAACTGCCACAAACTCCGATTTGTCCGAGTCAAGCAGACTGCGCAAACGGTCACTTTCGTATTCTCTACCGACTAACATGACTTTACCTTTGATTGATTACGGCGCAAAGATAATCCTTTTTTCAAAATAAAAACTTATAATGGGCGGAAATCTATGTTTTTTTAATACATTTCCGCCCATTATAAGCTAAATTTGACTTGAAACAGGCGGAAATCTATGTTTTTTTGGCACATTTCCGCCCATTTCAAGGAACAATCACAGATACTCTTTCAAATATCCATCCCAATCATAGCCTTTGGGGCATGGCTTGTCGTTCAGTTCGAGCCAAGTGCGCAAAGGTGGCAGATGGATAGAGGAACGGCGTTGATCGACATTGGGAAGGTCGAAAATAACAACCCGTCTGTCAAAGAGTTTCTGGCCGAAATACGATTTCCTATAGAGGCGATAATACACTTCGTCGTACAATTCCGCATAGTCAAAAAGGTGATAGTTGCCCACCTCAACCTGCTTGAACAGCCATTCGAAAAAAGCTTCATAATCATTTTTGGTCAATGTTTCCGATTTGTCGGAGATGAGTTCCATGATATGTCCGTTCCACGCATCGATGGTATAGCGAGGGTAAGAACCACCAGCCAAAACCTTGACAAGCGTGTCGAACGAAGTAATCGAATTGAGCATCAGGTCATCATCTTTTGCAATCATCCTTTCGTAATCGGCACGCAGCTCATCGTAATTCGCCCTTACCGAATCCATAAGTACTTGTGGTAGCCGCCATTCCTCATCGAGACGCTTTCCGCACAGCACCATTTTCTTAGCTTCATTTACAGCCATGGATTTATCCAATCCGTATTCGTACCAATAAGAAACGAAAAACTCCAAATCGCGTGGAAACGGATAAATCATCACACCATCAAACGGATAAGTTAAGTCAATCACAGTATCATTTTTCAACTTTGCGGCAAACGGAATATACATGTTCTTATTATATATGAGATAATAATTGGACGCATAATTAAGATAATATGGGAATATGGCTATCGAATCTAAATCAAATCTTTTTAAATAATCTTCCATCGGCTCAATATCAACAGACATTCTTCGCCGATCTATGTTCTTAATGTCAGCAATAGGGTGAAATCCCGTGCCAATAAGTTGAGTTCCATAAAGTTGAGGACGTCCATTCTGCATCATATAGCGGTCTTCCATATAGGCAAGACTGTGTTTGTCAGCGTTATTGTTTTTCACCGCCTTTTTATAGTGTTCGTAATACCAAGGCAAATACGACCATGAATGTTGTGCTATCAGCCAAGCATTATTCGAAGCATCACGTCCCACCAATTCCCAAGTCGGGAAACCATATTGGGCAACCAACGCCTGAAGTTTGGCTGTATTTGTTGAATCAATCACCGACATCCGCCGGCTTCTCTCTTCCGACCACGGCTCTTTTCTAATGGCCTGATCTATTTCAGCCATCTTTGCCAATGAATCAATGAACGGCTGGCATCTTTTGTTTTCTGCAAGGCTAATAAGCGAATCCAATTGAGGCCAATAGGGTCTTTCGCGCAACTTGCAATCGTCAAAAAACTGTTGATTAATGCTTCTTCTTTCAAAACCACAATTCTTTACCAATCTGAAAACCAAATCCTTACTTTTGACTGAATCATAAAGCATCTCGCAAGAAACATAATACCTCCACAAATCATAGTAATAGGCAATCGGTTCTATGGAATCCAAAGCGGAATAAGCCGAGTAGGTCTTTTGAAAGTCATTCGACATATAGGATTCAATAGCAGCAATCCTTTTCTCATCCAAATCGTCCTGCGCGAAAAGCGGAACGGCGCACAGCAAGAGCATTAAAGCAAGATACAATCTTTTCATACTATCGGGCATTTATGCACGAATAACGCTCAAATGATTGAATTATTGCAGCGTTTTTGGGAAACGATTCCTTGACATCGCAACCGCAAAAAAAGCGAAAATCGGAAGTAGCACTCCCGATTTTCATTGTTTTCCGTCATTCCATCTCAATCTCATCCACAAAAAGTCAAGCCGGATTGCCGTATCACATAAACGGTCAAATTATTTTTTTCACAATCCACCTTCCGTTTGACCTACTGCCTTCACGCACCAGCAAACCAAGTTTTTGAAGTACGGCAATGTCACGCTGAATAGTACGCGAAGCCGCATTCAATCTTTGCGACATTTCCGACGCTGTGATTGTAACATCTGATTGAATTAAATCGATAATAAAACGTTGTCTGTCAGTTAATTGGTTTACGACATCCTTTACGACACCCTTTGCGACATTTTCATCATCCATCACAATCTCTTTTCCCTTAAAGTCAGGATGACATGGTATGTCAATAATGAAATATGAGCGCGCATCGTCGGTCTCAATTGTGGCAGCAGGCGAACCATTCTTGGCAAGTTCATCCTGAATGGTTGGAATTCCTGTGCAGCGTCCTTCCGTAAGATCTAATTCTTTGAGAAATTCTCCCAAACGACGATTGCGGTATCGGCGCGAGCGCAGCAACCTGCCCTCGTGAATGGCCTCAATGCTGATAGTGTGGTTAGGACCTGAAAAACTGAGAATGCTGATTCTGTCAGGCTCAATGGTTATTTCCACAGGCTCGCGGTGTTGATAATCGCGATGATAAAGGGCATTCACTACAGCCTCTTCCAATGCCTGATAAGGATAGTTATATGTTTTGTCAGAGCGAGCGTCATACTTGCGTTTTCGTATGTTCTTTTTGATGATATTCACATTGAGATAGCTCATCGTGTCAGCAATCATCTTTGGCACACATCCTTTGATTACGGGAACCTCTATCATGTTGTTTGGGTTGCGCAACCTGCCTTCAGGGAAAATAACGATTTCCACTTGAGCATACTTGAAAAATTTGTCGGGATTAGGACAGAACATCATTGCTGCAACATTTCGTATGAGCGGTTTGTCAGGAGTCTTTTCCAGCAAATCCATTTGGTCAAGGATATTCCAAAGATTATCTCCACTCATATCTTCGTTAGCCAGCTTGCTTTTTACAGCAACAAGATGGTCGCGCAATATGGCTGTCGAAATATCCTCAATACGAATTTCAGCATTACCTCGGTCGTCAAACGGCACACGATTGGCAAGGTTTCGCAGCTCTTCTTCATACTCGTTTTTTGGCACTATGCAACTACTATTGTAACGGATATAATAGTTATAGCTTTTCTGTTTGGCCGTTATCTGGTCCGGCACTTTGTACGGGCGACGTTCGCCTGCCGTCACCTTGATGATGAGAACGGTTTTGCCATCGGCCTCTTCAATGAAAAGGCGAGGCTGATAATAAGGTTGTATAAGATTGTTTAGACCGACCATTTCCTTTTCTATCGGTTCAATCTTTTGTGAGTCAATACCAATGACAGGACGCACAGCACGACCATTTTCCTCCTTCACGCCTATCACGATGTATCCACCACCCGTATCCTCAAAATCATTGGCAAAAGCACAAATGGTACGATAAACGGCATCCGGATTCCAACCTTCCTTATAGTCAAGACGGTTATTCTCTACTGCCTTTCCGTTAAGCAAGTCTTCTATGCTAAAATGAAGTGCCATAATCGTTTTTCCAAGTTCATAATTCGAATCTCAAACAAATCCTATTCCATCTCAATCTCATCCACGAAAAGCCAAGCCGGATTGCCGTAGGCTTCGTGGGTTTCGGGCAGCATGTTAGGCTCGATGCGCACCATCACATAAAGGGCACTTACGGGATTGAATTCCAGTTCGTAAGTCTGCATGCCGTCCTTTTCGTCCTGAGCGACAATAGGATAATCGGCATGGGCGATTTCCTCAAAATGGCTGCCGTCGTTGGAGACGTAAACGCTTGCGCTCTTCGGGTTGTAAATCCAATCGCCTTTATTTATATTGACATTGAAACGCAGACGGCTGAGTTCCTTGCTGCCTTTCAAATCGAAAACAGCCTCGCAAGGACATTCCCAGAAACCTAACCAACGGCCCGTGCGGTAGTTGCCATTGCCTTTCAAGCCATCGTTCAAGGTAGAAGCACCGCCAAAAGCATAACTCGGACTCGGTTCATGATTCAGAATGATTGGCTTCATGGTCAACTGGCTGAAATCGAAATGCGTGCTGTATTCGCGGCCATTGCCCTGCTCGCGCACCACGATGGTACGCAAGTCGCAACTCTCAGTCAAATGGATTGGCTCGGTGTAAATGATGCCTTGCATCGGATCGGAGCCATCGAGGGTATAGCGGATTTCGCCAGCACCGAATTTTGTCAGTTCGACTTCGATATAACCTTCATCGGGATGCGATTCCATCTTTGGTTTCAGGTCAAAAATATGTTTGGCGTAATTATAGCCATACAAATCATAAAGCCGTGTCATGCCGAAG
>JAZQPN010000426.1:0-1878 GCA_045628585.1 Bacteroidales bacterium
GACGATACTGATCAAGTCGGGCGTGAAACCAGGCCACGGGGCATCGGCAACGGTGAGGATGCTGCCGTCCATGAAAGTGTCGACTTCGTAATGCTCTTGAGCGGGAATGTAAATGTCGTCGCCGTGGAATTCCATTTTGACGCCGATTTTGCGGAATACGTCAGGAATGCGGCCTAACTGCTGAATGCCAGCGTTTTTAATGGTGATTTCGGAACCGGTCATGGCGGCCATGCCGATGAAACTTCCGACTTCAATCATGTCGGCAAGCAAGCGGTGCGTGGTGCCATGCAGTTGCTTGACACCTTTAATCTTTAGCAAATTGGAACCGATGCCGTCGATTTGTGCGCCCATGCTGACAAGCATCTTGCAAAGCTGTACCAGATAAGGCTCGCAGGCAGCATTGAAAATGGTGGTCTCGCCTTCGGCCATGACTGCTGCCATGACGATGTTGGCCGTACCCGTGACGGAGGCTTCGTCCAAAAGCATGTAGGTGCCTTTCAGACCTTTAGGAGCCGTGGCTTCGTAGCAAAGATTGGTGTTGTAGTTGAATTCTGCACCCAGATTCTGCAAGCCGATGATATGTGTGTCGACGCGACGGCGACCGATTTTATCACCGCCAGGTTTCGGCATGTAGGCTTTTCCGAAACGGGCCAACATTGGGCCGAGCATCATCACGCTGCCGCGCAATTTGGCCGCTTTTTCGCAGAACGTTTGCGTCTGGAAATAACTGAAATCGATGTCTTTAGCCTGCAAGGTGACTTGGTCGTAGGAAGGACGTTCAACTTTGACACCCATGTCCGACAGCAATCCAATCAGGTTGTTGATGTCGAGAATGTTCGGCAAGTTGTTGATAGTCACTGGTTCATCGGTCAAGAGACTGGCGCAGATAATCTGCATGGCTTCGTTCTTCGCGCCTTGGGGAACGATTTCTCCTTGGAGTTTGCAGCCGCCTTGTATTCTAAAACTACCCATTTTTCTTTTTTATTATCGGTTTTCGGTTTTCAGTTATCGGTAATCAGTATTAAAAAGTTCAAATTTGTTTAGAAATTGTTCAAAACTTTCCACTTTGAATCGCCGTTTCGACAAGCTCAACGAGCTATATACTCCTAATTTATAGCTTTCAAACTTTCCACTTTATCACTTTCCACTTTAACACTTTCCACTTAGAACTATCCCTTTTTCTTATACGCAGGATTGTTCGGATTGTTCATGTTGGCCTTCAGGTTCGGCACTTTTTTCTTTTTCTGGCCTTGCTGTGGCTGTTGCGCCTTGCCTTTCTGTTTCTGCTTTTGCTGCTGTGGTTGTGCCTTTGGCAGGATTTCGCTGCTGAGTGTCAGTTTGGCGTCTTCGGGAAGGACTAAGCGGCCTTTTGAAAGGGTTTTCAAATCGTTGATAATCAGCATATCGTTGACCACGCTGCGATTCCACTCCAAATAGTTGCGTTTCATTTGGTTGGCCAAAGAGTAGGCGAGGGCTTCGCGCACTTCGTCGTTTTCCTCTTGCGAAGCGGCCTCAATCATCTTGATGAGATATTGGCCGTAATGACCATAACGGATGTCGTTGTTCTGATAATCGATGTGGCGAGGCTTTGATTGTTTTGTCGAAATCCTCGGAGGTGCAAATGGTGCATCGACGTCGAGTTTGCCTTCCGACATGATGAACAGATGATCCCAAAGTTTGTGCAGGTAATCGCTTGATTCCTTGACTTGTGGGTTCATCTGCGCCATGATGCTGACGATTTTGTTGGCTGCTGCCGTGCGTTCCTTGCGGTCTTCGATTTCCACCACGCGGGCAATCATTTCCTGAATGTTGCGGCCGTATTCCGAAATGATGATTTGCTTCTTTTCGGTGTTGTATGTTAATCCGGTTTGATCCATG
>JAZQPN010000427.1:0-2798 GCA_045628585.1 Bacteroidales bacterium
ATTCTGCTTTTCTCCGAAATGAAGGGTTGTCAGCGCGAACACCAAAGCCGCGATAACAATGAAGAAGATCACCGCCATGCCGAGATACCCCATTCCGCAGGTCACACCCAGCGTCATCACAGTGAATACGGCACTGATCTCGCGTCCGGTTCCGGCGATGCTTCTGAAGCGAACCAACGTAAAGCCTCCGGCAACTGCTACCGCAATACCAAGATTGCCGTTGATCATCACGGTAACCATGCTCATGGCAACCGGCAAAACGGCCAGCGTCAGAGAAAGTGATGAGGACAGCTTGTTTTTATATGAGAAAACGAGCGCTGTCAGAATACCCATAATCAGGGAGCCGGCAAGCGTGATGAGAAGCCCCGTAAGGGTGATGGGAGTTGTAAGAATACTGTTTAACATGATTTATTTTCCTTTCGCAACATTTTATTTAGTAAGCGCATATCGGTGCGATATGCCTGGTGTAACAGGTGCCGACTTTAGAAAACGGTGCCTGACATATTTTCAGGCGGCTCATTTCATCCGTTAGCCACTGCGGGATCGCGCCAAGTGCTTTGATTTCCATAAGCACAAGGGAGTCATCCTCCATGATCGGATTCATACCGTCATTACTTGGATTTTCCACCTCGCTCATCCGGTATTTCAGACTTCGGTCAATGGTCACCCGAAACTCCGGGTCATCTTTGGCTGTCATGGCATAGCGCTGATACGTCAGATATACCATCGGCTGCGGATGGTACCGCTCAATAAATGCCAGCAGTTCCGCTTCTATCTGCGGGTTGTCGCACTGGATTGGTTCTCCGCGCAGGAGCTTTTTCGCCTCACCAAGGGGAACCGAGTTACGTCGCTTATAGCCGATGCCGTTCAGTTTGGGTTTGATCTCTACAAAGACCATATCGTCATTTCCGGGGATCCCGTAGCTGCGAAGCCGCAGCTTTTCCTTGAACAGAGGCCGCTCAATGGAACGCCGGATCAATGTATAGTCCGGCGTGTCGTAATAGATATTGCAGATGGTTGATATGCCGAATCTATCACGGTTCAATTTTTCATCAAACAGTGGAAGCAATGCCTGATATTGCTTTGCACTCATCCAGAATTTTTTCTCTATACGTTCAAATCTGTAATTTACCGTTGTTATTCCGGAAGACATAATTCTCACTCCTTCCTCTAAGATACAAGTAATAGCATACAGTGACAGGTTAAACTGTACTTAAAAGCCAAAGAAAAACCGACAGGAATTTTTCCTGTCGGCAATGATTTACACGATTATTACAATGGCATAGTGACGGTAATTCTGAAATCCGAACCGTTCACGGTTTCTGCGGTAATTTTTCCGTTGTGTGCTGCTGTGATTGCCTGTGCAATGGAAAGTCCGATGCCGTGACCACCGGTTTCAGAGTTTCGGGAAGAGTCAGTGCGATAAAAGCGGTCAAATAAATGAGTTATGCTTTCTTTTGATATCGGAACGAATGTAGTATTGAACACTGATATAAGCAGCATCTTTTTTTGTGTGTATACATCTAATGCTACGATACCACCTTCCGAAGAATACTTCATAGCATTATCCAGAAGAATGTTTATCAGTTGGCGGATAGCATCCGGTGCACCACACATCGTCACATTCGGCTCGATCTGAACACGATACTCCTTCTTTTGTGCCTGCGCAAGCGCATTGAATTGCTGTGCAGTTTCTGCGATGAGATCAGATGCCGGAAATTCAATTTTTGTCAACGTGTTTTCCGATTCTTCCATTTTGGAAAGATATACGAGATCTTTCGTCAGTGTGCTGAGACGTTTCGTTTGTGTTCGGATATCAGAGAAACTTTCATTTTCTCCGTAATCGGATTCCAGTAAATCAAGATTCGCCCCGATAATGGTCAGCGGGGTTTTAATTTCATGTCCTGCATCGGTAATAAAGCGTTTTTGCTTTTCGTAGCTCTCGGCAATCGGATGCACGATACGACCGGCGGCGAAAAGAAATATGATAAAAACGATCACACAGCCGAGCAAACCGACTGCCATGCTTGTCCACATAAATGTGCGGAACGAATCAAGCTTTCTGCCGCAATCCAAAAAGATAATCCGTGTCATTCTGTCATCCGTTTGCTTTGCATAACGGAACTGTTTGATAAAACCACGGTCTTTTCCGCTTTCAATGGCCTTTTGAACGTACGCATCAACGGATTCCTGATCTACTGAGATAATTCTTGAGAAATCCGTTTCTCCTATCACTCCATTCGGGGATACAGTCACAGTAAAATATCTTGACTCATAAGGGACCTCCGGAGACATCCCGTGAGGAATAAAGTCCTTGAAATCCTGAGGCGGCTTGCCGGGTATATCCTGTGGATTTCCGAACGGAGCATTCGGTTGAGAGAGTATGTCAAGGATCGTATCGGTTTCCGTCACAACGGATGAATAGTTGATGATATTCATAATCCCGACAAGAACGACCATAAGGATAATCATTGAAACTGTCGCCAGGATTATGAATTTCTTTTTCAGTTTCTTAATCATCGGCGTCCTCCAAAGAATAGCCGGCATTTCGTGATGCCTTAATTTGAATATTTGCACCGAGTGCAGTCAGCTTTTTGCGCAGATAGGAAATATACACCCACACTACATTGATTTCCGATTCGCTGTCATATCCCCATATTTTCTCCATAATGCGTTCGGAGGAAAAAATCTGCCGGGGATTAGCGAGGAACATTTCCATCATCTGAAATTCCTTGTTTGCAAGTCGAAAACTGCCTGAGGGAGAGGCAAGTTCAAACGTTGCACGGTCAAGCGAAATG
>JAZQPN010000428.1:0-3201 GCA_045628585.1 Bacteroidales bacterium
GGCAAAGGATTTTCGTGGTCCTTGCTGTGATATTTTCCTTCTTCACCGAAACCTGGGTGTGCGGTTTCGTCAAGGTTGGGTCTGCTTGCCTGTGGCTTTTCCTGTCTTTCTTCGCAAGGTTCAACTTCGATTAGGGCGGCATCGGCTTTGCGTAAGGTGAGCGAATAGCCATGAATGAGCACTTCCATCGGGTCGCCCATAGGGGCGTATTTCACTATTTTTATCACTGCATCGGGAATAATGCCCATGTCGAGGAAATGCTGGCGGTTTGAGCCTTCGCCTCCCACGGCCTTAATCGTAGCGCATTGTCCGATGTTGAGTTTGTCTAAAGTCATATCTGTCCTAATCCTTCGTTTAGGCTGCAAAAATAAATAATTCAATCCAAACGGAAATCTCTAAATTTCTGTTGGATTAAATTGTTGGTTTATAATGTAATAAAAATGTTATTTGGATTTAGACTAATTTAAAATAAGGCATCCATCACCACTTCTTCCACTTCAATATCTGCTCCTAAATAAATAAGGTATGTGGAAATTTGTTTTGAAACCATGCCTTGCAAGGCCGAAATGTAGTTCTTCAGTTGCAGATGGTGCTTAGGGGCTTTTTTGCCGGTCTTGTAATCGAGCAGGAGAATGCGGTCGGGCAGTTCGGCAAAACGGTCGGGACGGAGGATTTCGCCGTTGGAAAGAATCTCACATTCGTTTTTTACAATGGCTTCCGGACCAAATGCTTCCTTAACAATCGGATTTTCCGTAATCTGTACGAATTTGTCTTTCAGTAAATTGGCAGTTTCCTCATCAATGGAGCCATCGGAAAGATAGGGGAGAAGAGCCTTGTCGATGTCGGCGCTTGTCTCAATGTTGGAAAGAATTTCGTGAACCAGTTCGCCCCATTCGTTGGGTTGCATCTTGTCGTTTTCCGAAATCCAGAACATGCTTGGTGTCGGGTCAATCTGAATCTTTGAAAACCAATCACTTGTGTTTGATTCGCAAATCTGTTTCTTCTCGGATTTGTCTTCGTTTTTCGCTTTGTGAATGAAATCAGGATCGCCAAATTGGTAGATTTTGCGCTTTTTTTCAATTGTAAGGTCGCGGTTAATCTTATCCTCGTGGTTTTTCAGATAATCCTCAATGACATTGGTTTTTTTCTCAGCGGCTCCGGCTTTTGCCAAGACATAAAGCCTTTCAACGGGACGGGTGAAGGCGACATAAAGCAAATTACAATTGTCCAATCGGTTGCTTTCTTCCTCTTTTTCACAGATTTGCGCTGCTTCATTGCCTTCAAGTTTTGCGTCGTTTGTCATTTTGAACAGCACTTTGTCGAGGTTTGGGATGGCTTCGAATCCCAATTCTTCCGGTGTGACCCAAGTCTCGGCGACGGCCTTGTTGCCTCCAATGCTGCTGTCCAAGTCAGTGATGGCTTCGGGATAGATTACCACATTGAATTCCAAACCTTTCGACTTGTGAATGGTCATAATTCTGACCGCATTGCCGCTGATGGATTTCACGGAGAGTTTGTTTTTCTTTTTGTTCCAGAAATCAAGGAAATCCATGATGCCTTCTTTTCCGGCGGTTTGCCAGTTGAACATTTCGTCCAAAAGGTAATTCAGGAAGGAATCGCTTGTGGAATCGAAACCGTAAATGCGCATCAATGAGGAACATAGGTCGTATAGGCAAGTGGAACGCGAGAGTGTTTTCTGAAGCAATCCAGGTTCCCCGATGCCGAGAATGGTTTCAATGTCGGAGTTTCCATTGGCAATGTCGGCAACGGCATCAAAACAGCCGTTGATGGATTTGTCTTCTGTGGTGTTGCTTGTAATCCGTTGATAATAAAGTATTTCCGAAATTACCGCTTTGTTGTTTTTCTCAATCAGGTGATGCAAGGTGCTGATGATAAGTTGCACTTTGTCCGATGATTTCAGCAAAATGGATTCGTTGGACAAAACGGGTATTCCGTTATCATTCAAATAGTTGGCAATGATTGAGCCTGTGTCTGTTTTTCGGGTCAGAATGGCGATGTCGGCGTATGCGTAGCCTTTGTTTTGTGTCAGTTCATCGATGATTTCCTTGATTCGACTGAGGTAATAGTCTTTTTCGCTGTCCTTGCTGAAAAGGTCGATTTCAACGAGTCCTTGACCGCTTTTCTTGGCTTGCTGCTCAATCTTCACTTCCTTTCCATGCGTTTCATCCATGTTGACATAAACTTTTTGCGATTCTGTTCCTAAATGGCTGATGGTTGCAGCAAAAAAGTCGTTGTTGAAGTTTACTATCTCGCTGAACGAACGGTAATTACATTCAAGATTTTTGAAGGAAAAATTGCTTGTCAACGTTTCTTCGTAATGCTCAAAAGCATCATTTCGCTCGTCTTGTGGAAGTGCGTGAATTTCAGGAAGTTTGACAATCTGCTCGACTTCGCCGCTGCGGAAACGGTAGATGGATTGCTTGCCATCGCCGACAATCATGCTCATATTGCCGCTGGCTAATCCGTTGTCAATCATTGGAATAAGGTTTTGCCATTGCAAAATCGAGGTGTCCTGAAATTCATCAATGAAAATGTGCTTGTATTTTTCGCCGATTCTTTCGTAGATGAAAGGAACTGAGAAATCGCCTAAAACGCTTGAAATGAGTTTGTTGAACTCCGAAATATGGACGATGTCTTCATCTTCGGTAAGTTTTTCCATTTCGCCGCGGATTTGCGTGCGCAAGGCATATAAATAAAGGAGTTCACGCTGCGAATTGTAGAAAAGGTATTCGGCCAGCCCTTTTTTGTAGTCTTGGGCAAATTGTGGCAGGAAAGTCAAAAGTTCGTCGCCAATTGCGTTGAGTTCTTCTTTCCCGAATCTTTTTTTAGCTTTTGCAGAATACCATTCTTCGCCATTTATTACTTTCTGAACATAGCTGTTTGGAGCCTTAAAATCTTTGTTTTTCAGGTTGTTGACGAATGAAGGAAGTCCTTTGTTTCCATAATAGAAATCTTCAGTTTGCAATCCATATCGGCTGACAAAAGCATCAAATGTATTAATGAAATTTTCGACCAAAGTAATGAATGGTTCGGTCTTGTCTTTCAAAAATCTGTCGGCCTGCTGATAACTGTTTTCAGAATCTATTGTGTTGGTTCCGTTGCGGTTATATGCCTTTTCCGACAGCAGTTTCTTTGTAAATTCGGCAAGTTTTGCAGATAAATCGTATGTCTTTTCCTTGT
>JAZQPN010000429.1:0-3699 GCA_045628585.1 Bacteroidales bacterium
GGCAAAATATATCATGTGTAGAATTTCAAGAAACCAAAGTGAAAACGGAAGTCTGGCGGATCGCTTGACTTTTATTGGGCACCAGAAATTGAAGCTGAGTTTTGGGGCTTTTGGGAAGGCTTTTTCCGTTTTTGGTGAAAACACGGCAATCCATTTATTCCACTTTGAAAAGGTTTTTCATTTCTTTTTTCACCCAATTCCAGTCTTCCGTGTTGGGTAATAGGTCGGCAAGTTGTGCCGAACTCTGCTTGTGGAAAATGAGCCAATGGTAAGTGAACGTGGCCATGAAAGTGATGGAAAAAGAAATGGCTGCACCTTCGATGCCTAAAGGTTTAGTTAAGAGCAAAGTGCTTGGAATGGTGAAGCAAAGTCCTGTCAATGAAGCGTAAAGGTTGTATTTCTGTTGTCCGGTGCCATAGAAATAATGTGTAAGGATGGTGTGTGCTGCCAAAAAGACAATGCCTGGCGACATGTAAAGAATGATGTGCTTGATTTCGGAAAACTCTTTCGAGAGAATCCATTCGTAGAACGAAGCCGGTAAAAGAACAATAAGCGCCAAAGCGAGGATTGTGAATATGACGGCAAGCTTGACGAAACGCAAGGTGAGTTTGACGGCTTCCTTGCGGTCGGTCATGTTGCTCAAGGTGGAAAACAACACCAAGGCAAGGCTGTTTCCTATAATCTTCACACCTTCAGTGATTTGTGAACCGGATGAATAGATGCCGACGTTTTCGTTGCCCCAATGTCTCTTGAGCAGAAACATGCTCAGCCGCTTGTTCAGGGTGCTAACCAAAGTGGACACTTGCATGATGGCGCCATAACTAAACAACTCTTTTGCAGTGGCTTTAATGGAGTCGAAACCTTCTTTTTTCAACATTGGGAGCAAGAAGCAAAACCCAACGATGGTGGCGACGGAATAGCCGCTCAAAAGGGAATAGACGAAGGCATGCGCATCGGTGATGTGAAAGACGAATAGCAAAAGGCACATTACGATGATTTGCGTCACTATCTGTATGGAAAACACCCAGTTGTAAAGGCTTATTCTTTCCTTACCCAAAAAGATGTTCAGATTAAAGTTGTGGAAACTGTAAACCAGTACCATCAGTAAGGTGATTTTGGCATAACCTTGCGGAACAATGTCATCGAAAGTGTCTGGAAAATAGGATAATATCCAAAAAGCAAGAGCATAGATTGAAATGGAAACGATGATCCACAAATACGACACCAACATCAATGAGGAGAGCTTTTTGCGTGGGGTGAAATATACCAGCCCGTTGCCTGCAATTAGTTCGATTCCAATGAGAAGAAGGGAGACATCTACGACAACCATATAGCCGATTCCCCATTCGGCTGCGCCTAAAATCTTGGCACCGAGCATCATGTTGGCCAGGCCAATCAAGAGGTTCAGTATACGCGTGGCGCCAGTCCCAATTATCTTTTTGAACATAGAAGTCGCATCCTAAATTTGTTGACAAAAATACAATTCTTTTCTTTTCGCTGCGTTATCTTTACGTCAAAACGCCGAAAACGCAAGAAAATTGCTTGCCAATTCAGCGAAGTGTCTTATCTTTGGCAGATTTTTTGAGTATGAAGCTATCTATCGTCATCGTAAATTATAACG
Source organism: Bacteroidales bacterium (assembly GCA_045628585.1). Lineage (GTDB taxonomy): Bacteria > Bacteroidota > Bacteroidia > Bacteroidales > F082 > Limimorpha. Next base: position 1,622 of record JAZQPN010000429.1, read on the forward strand.
TTGAGTATTTCTTGGAGCAATGCCTATATTCAGTGCGCCGTGCGCTACAAGACATTGAGGGTGAGGTGTTTGTAGTTGATAATAACTCTGTCGACGGTTCCTTGAAGATGCTGGCACAGAAGTTCCCTGAAGTGAAGGTCATCGCCAACAAGGAAAATGTAGGTTTCAGCCGTGCTAACAATCAGGCAATCAGGATTTCGACCGGTGAATATGTGTTGCTTCTGAATCCCGACACGGTGGTCGAAGACGACACTTTCAGCAAGTGCCTTGCGTTCATGGATGCACATCCTGATGCCGGTGGCCTTGGCGTGAAGATGGTGGATGGCAAAGGTCAGTTTCTGCCTGAATCGAAACGCGGATTGCCGACACCGATGACGGCTTTCTACAAAATGTTCGGCCTTACGAAGCTGTTTCCTCATTCCAAGCGTTTTGCACATTATTACATGGGCAACTTGTCGGACGACGAAACCAATGAGGTTGAGATACTTGCGGGCGCATACATGCTGATGCGACGTGAGACTTTGGACAAGGTCGGCCTTTTGGATGAGACATTTTTCATGTATGGTGAGGACATCGATCTGTCGTATCGTATCACTTTGGGCGGCTACAAGAATTACTATTTTCCTGAAACGCGCATCATACATTATAAAGGCGAAAGCACCAAGAAAACAAGTGTCAACTATGTCTTCGTGTTTTACAAGGCGATGGAGATTTTTGCCATGAAACACTTCGGACAGAAACGTGCTTCAACTTTCTCATTTTTAATCAATTTAGCCATCTATTTTAAAGCATTCCTTGCACTGGTTTCTCAGTTTTTCCGCAAGGCTTTTATGCCGATTATCGATACTGTTTTGGGTTATGGAGGTTTGGCGGCTATCAGTTATTTTTGGGGCAAAATGGCTGTGTATAATGGTGCGGGCAGTTATCCTGCGGCGTTGTTTGCGGCAGTCTTGCCTGTTTATATCATAATTTGGCTGTTATGTTCCTATTTTTGTGGTGGTTACGACAAACCATACGGTTATGGAAAGAGTGTTTTTGGTGTTGCCATTGGCAGTGTCCTTATCTTGGTTCTGTATGCCTTGTTGCCTGAAAGTCTGCGTTTTTCGCGAGCCTTGATTTTGTTCGGCACTGTTTGGCTTGCCTTGGAGATGTGCCTGACGCGCTGTATTGGCTATTTGACTGGCAACGAAGCTTTCCAACTGAAAAAAAATCTGAAGAAACGTTTCCTGCTCATTGGCAGTGAATTGGAAGTGCAAAGAGTTGAAAACCTGTTGGATAGCACTTCCATTAAGCCGGATTTCATTGGTTGTGTGTTTTCCGATACGCAGGGCGAAGTGCCTGATGGTTTTATTGGCAATATCAGTCAGGTGCCTGACATCATAACGATTTACAAGATTTCGGAGGTGATTTTCTGCTCTAAGGATGTGCCGCATCAGGTTATCATCGACAAAATGGTGGAGTGGCATGCTTCGAATGTGGATTACAAGATTGCACCCGAAGACAGTCTTTCCATCATCGGAAGCAATTCCATTAATACACGCGGTGATTTGTATACCGTTGACATTAAGGCAATTGATACCAATACTAACCGTCGCAACAAACGTTTGTTTGATGTGCTGGTGAGCTGCTTCAGCATTTTGTTCTGGCTGCCATTGGCCTTGTTGGTCAAGCATCCTATGCGTTTCCTTAAAAATGCCGTTTTGGTGCTGTTTGGACGTCGCACTTGGGTGGGTTATTGCCCTGTTGATGACGATGCGCAGAAACTGCCTAAAATCAGACGTGGCATTTTCAATCCGGCTTCCTATCTTGATGGAGCCGTTTTGGAGGATAAACCGTTTATCAACCAACTGAATCTGGTTTACGCCCGCGATTACACGGTTTGGAAAGATGCTGAGATTTTCTTTAAATCGTTTACAGAAAGGTGATTACGGAAAGAAATTGAGATTTTTCTTTCTTCGGTTTTTAGTGGGAATTAGTTCAAAATCGAAATCCTCATTTCATTACATCGAACACGAGAACTTTGTCATAATCACGTGCCATACAGATTTTTACAGTTTTCTTAGTGAGGTTGTAAACCG